>NZ_JAKEVJ010000030.1:0-74130 GCF_022398425.1 Shewanella sp. Isolate7
ATCTTCAATTTATTGCGCTGTCGATTACAGAAAACAAACAAGTGCCCATTACAGGGCTCTTGTCGCAAGCTATAAGCAACAATGTTACTCAAACCATCTATCGACTTGCGCATATCAGTGATGCCGCATATCAAAGTGACATCAAGCCGGGTACTGTTATTAAACATATTGTCCTCCTATAAATCAGAAGAACAATGATGGTGGCTGATAGCTAAAATATGAAGGTGCAGTTTGTCGGACGCTTACAGACATAACTTCCAGAGCATCGACAGATACCAGTAACGTTAAATCGAAGAGACAAATAATTTAGTGTAGGTGCGGCTGGGGCCTTCGACAGCAGGGATGCTGTCGTAGAGCGCCCAGGGAGGGGTTAACAGCGTGCCGCAGCAGCACCTGCACGAAGAGCCTGCCGCAGGCAATAAATAACATTAATGGCTAACGCTACGGCGAAGGAGTAGAAGTCAAAGAAGACTAAAACCACTTTTCACTAGTTAAGTGAAGAACTAGTCACAATCTT
This sequence comes from Shewanella sp. Isolate7, assembly GCF_022398425.1. Lineage (NCBI taxonomy): Bacteria > Pseudomonadati > Pseudomonadota > Gammaproteobacteria > Alteromonadales > Shewanellaceae > Shewanella > Shewanella sp. Isolate7. The sequence continues at coordinate 518 of NZ_JAKEVJ010000030.1, forward strand.
TGAGCGGCCAGAGCACGATGTGATCCTCTAGGTACCTCACCTTGTTCTCGTTAATCACCTTGTTGCGGGTCGACATCCCCAGCTCATGCATCTTCTGCTTGTCGCCGGTTAACAGTGGATGCCAGCTCGGCAGGTCGCGGCCCTGATAGAGGCGGCGATAGGCACAACTGTCGGGCAGCCAGGTGAGTTCGGCGATATTATCGACCGTCACCTTAGTGCAGCTAGGCACAAAGGTGAATCGCTGCTCGTAGTGCATGCAGTGACACGCCTTTGCATCGAGCAGCTTACAGGCGGCATTGGTGTAGTAGAGCTCATCGGTTTCATCGTCGATGATCTTATTAAGGCAACACTTACCGCAGCCATCGCACAGCGACTCCCATTCCTGGGCACTCAACTCTGCAAGGGTTTTCTCTTTCCAAAACGACATCTTTACAATTCTTTCAAGGGCCGACCTCTGCCGCTTTCAACGGGCTTAGTCAGGCTTAATGTGGGAGGCCGAGCGGCGCTTGCCTGCTCGGCATCTGAAATGGTCTATTTTATCTCAGGATACTTGATTCTTTCTGATAGGTAGGTCACGGCCAGGGTAAGGTGTTCTGACCCTTGGGTCTTTCTGAGCACCCGATAGTTGTCATACACCAGGTAGCTGCGACCATTCTTGCCATCTGGCATGATGAGCGAGACCTGCATATCCTTGCGTGAGGGCAGATCTGAACCATTAAAACGCCTGACGCCCAGCGCCTGCCACTGATCAAAGCCCTTATGCACCGTTAGCCCCACCAGATCTTGGGGTAAGGCCTTGGGCGCACTAACCTGACGTCCCCAGGTGCCATCATAATCCCAGCCCAGCTGCTTAAGATAATTTGCCGTGGTGGCATAGGCATCATCCAGGCTGTGCCAGATGTCTACCCTACCGTCGCCGTTACCATCCCGACCATACTTAGCCAGTTGTTTGGGGGTGAAGTGGGGATAGCCCATCAGGCCGGTTGAATCACTCTTGAGGTTGTCAAACTTGAGCTGGTCGCGCTCCATCAACTTGAGCGCCGAAATAAAGGCCGCATCACTCCGCTCATCACCGGCGTAGGCCTGTTCGCCATGGTAGGCGTTAGAGGCGATCACCGTCAGCGCGGGATAGTCGCTGGCATCGAAGGCCGAGGTTATGCCCCAGTAGGCCAGCACAAACCTTGGCTGGACGCCGTACTCCTTGCCGAGTCGGTCGAAAAGTGCCTTGTTATCGCGATACAGGCTTCTGGCCTGCTCGACTAAGGCTTCGCTCACCCGATTTGGCAAATATTTGTCTAAATTCTCAGGGCCGCTCTTGGCGGGTTCATTGACAACGGCCTTCTTGAACAGCTTTATCTGATCGAAAACCGCATCTATGGTGCCCTGGGCGATCCCCTGCTCGACTGCTTGCTGCTTTAACTCAGAAAGATACTGATCGTAACTGAGCGCGGACTCCTGAGCTTGTAAAGGGCTGGCTAAAAGCAGGCCATTTGCGAGTAGAGCACTTAGCAAAACATTCTTTAAAAACATGCACTTTCCTAATCTCTGCTATAACCTATCTCTTTCTTGTACTCTTCGAGTAGGTTAACCGGAGGTGGTGGTAATTGAAGATAATACCCCTTCTCGGCAAGTTCAACTTTTACTTTTTCGATATCGGCAAGGGCTAACTGTTCACGTTTGTTCAGCGGCAGCAACATCACCAGTTCGGGCGTACCAAACATCTTCATCAGCGGCTCGGGCACACGCTCGAAATCGTTGCGTTTCTCCACAAAAAGATAACTATCGGGTTTTAAGCGACTCTTATATACAGCACAGATCATATAGGGCGAAATTTCCAGTTTATTCAACTTGCCAGCAAATTCCGCACACTATAACATGGAGCGCAAGGATTATAATAATATCTAACCGGCCCAGGCCGGTTAATTTTATCAAGAGCAAGTTTAGGAATGCAGAAACCTAGCCTCGAATTAAAAGGCTCTTCATTTACGCTTTCAGTGCTGCATATTAATGATGCAGATCTCGACGGGGTCGCCCGCGAACTCGACGATAAACTGGCCATCGCGCCGCAGTTTTTTCTTGGTGCGCCCCTGGTGGTCAACCTCAGCGCCATCTCAGATCCCGACTATAACCTCGCCGGCCTCAAAGATCTTTTAATCTCCAAGCAACTGGTGATCGTGGGGATCACAGGCGCGCCGAGTGCCATCGCCAACCAGGCAAAGGCCTTAGGGCTTGCGCTGATTAAATCTGGCAAACAGAGTCAGAACCAGCCCCAACTGCCCAAGACCACCAAGATAGTGAAGCAAAATATTCGCTCTGGTCAGCAGATTTACGCAAAGAATGGCGATCTCATCATCATTGGCGCCGTGGGTAACGGTGCAGAAGTGATTGCAGATGGCAGCATACACATATACGGTAGTCTTAGAGGCAAGGCCATGGCGGGTGCCAATGGCGATAAGAATGCCGTGATCATCGCCCAGAATATCGATGCCGAGCTGGTCTCCATCGCTGGGCAATATTGGTTAACCGAGAATCTACAGGCACATGCCTCGATCAAGAGCGGTTGTATCAGGCTAGACGGCGATAGCCTTACCGTCGAAGCACTATCGCTATAGAAATTGAAAAGGACAGAAACAAACATGGCACAAATTATTGTTGTCACCTCAGGTAAGGGTGGAGTGGGCAAGACCACTTCGAGTGCGGCCATTGCCACCGGCCTGGCATTGAAAGGCCATAAGACAGTCGTGGTCGATTTCGATATCGGGCTACGTAACCTGGATCTCATCATGGGGTGCGAGCGCCGCGTGGTGTACGATTTCGTCAACGTAATCAATGGCGAAGCCAACCTGAATCAGGCGCTGATCAAAGATAAGCGCACCAGCAACCTGTTTGTACTGCCCGCCTCACAGACACGGGATAAAGACGCCCTGACCAAAGAAGGGGTTGGCCGTGTACTGGAAGAGCTTAAGCAGGACTTTGACTACATCATCTGCGACTCACCCGCAGGTATCGAGACGGGTGCCATGATGGCCCTCTATTTTGCCGACACCGCCATTGTGACCACCAACCCAGAGGTTAGCTCGGTGCGCGACTCAGACCGTATCCTGGGCATGTTGCAGAGCAAGTCTAAGCGCGCCGAAGAGGGACTGGAGCCGGTCAAGGAGCTGCTGCTACTGACCCGTTACTCCCCTACCCGCGTGGCGACCGGCGAGATGCTCAGCGTGGCGGATGTGGAGGAGATCCTGGCCATTCCGCTACTTGGGGTGATCCCCGAGTCGCAAGCCGTACTCAAGGCCTCTAACTCGGGCATCCCTGTGATCATCGACCAAGAGAGCGATGCAGGTAAGGCCTATAGCGACGCCGTGGCACGACTAACGGGTGAAGAAGTAGAGATGCGTTTCGTCACCGAAGAGAAAAAAGGATTCTTGAAAAGGATATTTGGTAGCTAATTATGTCTTTACTCGATTACTTCAGAGCGAAAAAAGAGCCAACGACCGCCGTCACCGCCAAGGAAAGATTGCAGATCATCGTCGCCCATCAGCGCGGCGAGCGTGATGCGCCAGACTACTTCCCGGCGATGAAACAGGAGATCATCGAGGTGATCCGCAAGTATGTGCAGATAGACAGCGACCAGGTGTCGGTGCAGCTGGATCAGAACGACGACAACCTGTCGGTACTAGAACTGAACGTCACCCTGCCGGAAAAGCCTTAGGCTCCTAGGCAGGAAACAGCACAAACGTGTATTAACGCGCATTAACGCAGCACAAAAAAGCCCTCTTTTGAGGGCTTTTTCACAGGCGCCGTTTGGCGTTTAGCAACCTGAAGAATCCTGCCTTAGCAGCTGATCTCGGCCAAGGCGGCCTTACTCAGCTCACCGCGCCAGCCCTGTAACACCAGGGGCGTCTCGCCCTGACCGTCATTCCAGCGCCACTGCAGGTACTCATGGATATGGCGCTTAGAGCCCAGCAGCTCCATAGGCACCTCATTGGCTTCTGCCACCTGGGTCAAGGCCTGTTTTATCGCCTTGAAGGCCGACTTGTAGCCAGGTTTTAGTGCAATAACATCGATGGCCTCGGGCAGGTTATCCAGATCCGCCTTGGCCATCTCGGCGATGATCGCCTTGGCATGCATGCGTTTCTCCTGCTCGGTTAGCTCTGTCATCCTGAAGATCTCGCCGGTAGATTTGGGCTGCTTCTTGGCCAGCGCCAGCAGGGCGTGGTCTTTAATCACGAAGCCCAGGGCTAAGTCTCGGTCCAGCGCCTTTTGCAGGCGCCACTTGGCGAGCACCTTCAGATAAGCCAGCTGCTTGGGGCTGAGCTGAAAGGCATTCTTCACCCTAAGATAGGCGCTGTCGCCATCCGGGCTCTCTAAACGCCCCTGGGTCATGCGCTCGCCCTCTTCCAACAGCCAGGGCATTCTGCCACTCTGTTCGAGCTTTTCTAACAGCTGGGGATAAAGCTGATAGAGGTAATCCACATCATTGGCGGCATATTGCAGTTGGGCATAGGTCAGCGGACGCTTCATCCAGTCGGTGCGCGACTCGCCCTTATCCAGCTGGACGCCCAGGCAATGCTCCACCAGCTTGGCATAGCCCATGCCGTGGCCCCAACCACAGAATGCGGCGGCGATCTGACTGTCGAACAACACCTTAGGCTGGCAACGACCATAACGAGCCAGCACCTCGAGATCTTCGCTGCAGGAGTGCAGTACAGTGATCATGTCGTCACGTTCCAGCAGCGCCCAGAATGCAGAGAGATCGCTCACCGCCACAGGATCGATCAAGGCGAGGGTCTGTCCGTCGTAGACCTGTATCAACCCCAGCTTGGCGTAATAGGTGCGAGTGCGAACAAATTCGGTATCTAACATCAGGACCTTCGCCTGACGATACTTGTCCACCAGCGCGCTCAGGCTGGCGTCATCCTCTACATATTGAAAGGTCAAATCTCATCTCCAAATACTGTGGCTCGGTGAACGCAAAAGCCGGCATTATGCCGGCTTTGAGTCACCTAAAACAGGTGGTTCCCTATGCAACTAGGCCGATTTGGCTTCGTCGCGCAGCTCGCGGCGTAATATCTTACCCACGTTGCTCTTAGGTAGCTCATCCCTGAATTCTACCAGCTTAGGAATTTTATATCCCGTCAAATGATGACGACAGTGCTTGATCACCTGCTCTTCGGTCAAAGATTTATCTTTCGGTACCACAAACACCTTCACCAGCTCGCCACTCACCTCGTGGGGAACGCCCACGGCAGCTACTTCCAGCACCTTAGGATGCAGGGCCACCACCTCTTCCACCTCGTTGGGGAAGACGTTAAAGCCAGAGACCAAGATCATATCTTTCTTACGGTCGACGATATAGAAGAAGCCCTTGTCGTCCATGTAGCCGATATCACCCGTAGCTAGGTAACCATCCTTATCGATCACCTTGGCCGTCTCCTCGGGGCGTTGCCAGTAGCCCTTCATCACCTGAGGCCCCTTGGCGTAGAGTTCGCCCGTCTCACCCTGAGGCAGCACATTGCCCTCTTCGTCACGCACCTGCATATCGGTATTGGCGACCGGGAAGCCGATAGAGCCGTTGTAGCCCTCTAGGTTATATGGACAACAGGTCAGCAGTGGCGACGCCTCGGTCAGGCCGTAACCTTCCAGCAGGCGGGTCTTGGTGATCCCCTGCCACTTATCGGCCACCGCACGCTGCACCGCCATGCCGCCACCGATTGAGAGCTTAAGGTTGGCGAAATCCAGGGTCTTAAATTCTTCGGAGCTGACCAGGGCGTTAAATAGGGTATTCACCCCGGTAAGGGCGGTAAAGGGATGCTTCTTCAGCTCAGACACGAAGGCCGGTATGTCCCTCGGGTTAGTGATCAGCAAATTGTTGGCCCCCTTATGGAGGAACAGTAGGCAGTTCACCGTCAGCGCGAAGATATGGTAGAGCGGCAGCGCCGTGACCACAAATTCCTTACCATCGGCCAGCAGCGGCGAATAGGCGGCATCGGCCTGCAACAGGTTGCTGACGATATTGCCATGGGTCAGCATGGCGCCCTTTGAGACCCCAGTGGTACCGCCTGTGTATTGCAAGAAGGCGATATCATCTCCCTTTATGGTCGGCTTCACATACTGCAGGCGACGTCCCTTAGAGAGCGACTGACGCATGGAGATGGCGTGGGGCAGATGATATTTAGGCACCATCTTCTTGATATACTTCACCACAAAGTTCACTAGGGTGCGCTTAGGCGCGCTCAACAGATCCCCGAGACCGGTCAGGATAACGCTCTTCACCGGCGTCTGATCCACCACCTGCTCCAGGGTATTGGCAAAGTTAGACACCACGACGATCGCCTTGGCGCCCGAGTCGTTGAGCTGATGCTTGAGCTCTCTTGGGGTATAGAGCGGATTCACGTTGACCACCACCATGCCGGCACGCAGTATACCAAACAGGGCGATAGGATATTGCAGCAGGTTAGGCATCATGATCGCGACACGATCGCCCTTCTCCAGCTTGAGTTCATTTTGCAGATAGGCGGCAAAGGCACGGCTGCGCTCTTCGAGTTTACGATAGGTCAGCGTCGCGCCCATGTTGACGAAGGCGGGCTGATCGGCATACTTGGCCACCGAGCTTTCAAACAGGTCGATGAGCGAGCTGTATTGCTGCGCATCAATGATAGATGGCACATCATGGGGTAAATTTTTCGTCCAAAGCTGTTCCACGAGTCTCTCCTAAATCCCCAGGCAGAGTTAGGGTGAATGAAATCATTCACCTAAGGTTTCAAATATAGAAACTAAACACTGACTTATAAATATTGTAGGTAACACCCCAAAAAATCATACGGGCGTTTTAATTTTGAACATCATCACACAATTAGAGTAAAAATCCTAGTGTAATTTTACCATCTCTTGCCGAGGGGCTGTCACGCTAAAAATGCCTTAATTGCCGCGGCAACCTCAAGGTGATTGCCCATATGGAGATGATGATCACCCTCGAGCGTTACCTGAGTGAGATCTTGATACCAGGCGGCGACCGTATCGGCCAAATTATCGCCAGTACTATGACCCGTACTATTGCCAGCCCCTGCACGGGTTGCCGACACATTCCCCATCAGGGGATAACCCGCTTTGGCGCGGATCGCCAGCACCTTGCCGGCGTGGCCCTGCATCAGGCCGCTGACATGGTCAAAGTTGAGCCGCATGGGCGAATCCAGCTTGAGTCTGGGGTCGCTGCACCAATAATACTGACCCTCCATTTGCTGCAAGTTGCGCTCGAGGATCAATCGGCACCAAGGCATATCCAGCCCGGTCAGTTTGTGCCTCGCCCTGACGGCAGCATCTAGCACCACAGGTTTAGCCGCCATCTGACTCATCGCCGCACGCTGATGGGCGTCGAAGCTGCGCCTTAACCTCAGTTTACTCTTATCCGGCGACTCAAACAGGGGCGCGAGCGCCTCGATTAAGATCCAGCGCTCGGCCTTCTCGGCAAAGGCGGCGCTGTAGGCCGAGGCCACTATGCCGCCAAGCGAGTGGCCTATCACCCCATGTAGCGGCTGATGACGCACTATGGCATCGATCAGCAACTCAAGATCATAGAGGTAATCTATCCAGTGCAGCGGATAACCGCCGGGCCTGTGCTGTGACGCGCCGTGGCCCGGCCAATCGATCGCCAGCAGCCGATAGTCATCAAGATGCTGGGCGAGCGGCGCGAAGCTATTGGCGTTATCCAACCAGCCATGGAGCGCCAGCAGTAGCGGCTTATCCGCCTCGCCCCATAGACGGCCACCGAGGCGAATATGGGGCAGCGTGATAGTGACCTCGTCACTCCCCTGGCTTGGAGCACACAGCGGCGCTAATGGATCATTCATGCTTTAGGTTTTTTAATAAATTTCAGCGTCATACGATCGCTCTCACCGATAGCAAGGTACTTGGCCTGCTCCCCAAGACGCAGGCTCGGCGGCAGGGTCCAGACGCCCTTAGGATGATCTTTGCTGTCCTTAGGATTGGCGTTGACTTCGCTGCTAGCCACCAGGGTAAAACCCACCTTCTCGGCAAGGTCGATCATCTCATCCTGCACCATGTAGCCAGTGCTCAGATCCATGCCAGAATTGGCCCTGTGTTCGACCACGCCAAAGGTACCGCCAGGCTTAAGCACCTCATAGACGGATGCGAATACCTGCTCAAGGGCACCGGCCTTGGCCCAGTTATGCAGGTTTCTAAAGGTCAGCACGGCATCGGCGCTGTTAGGGGCGCCGAGACTGACGAGTCTTGGCGGGTCGAATGGAATGCTAGAGGCTTGTCCCAGCTTATCGGAATGGCTCTGCAGCCAACTATCCAGCGCCTTGCCCAGGCGAATACGATAGCCTGGCACCTCAAGGCCCTCAGGCGGGTTGGCATCGAAGTTAGCGGCGATATAGTGCCCCTCCTTGGCCAGATAGGGCGCTAGGATCTCGGCGTACCAGCCGCCGCCGGGCCACAACTCCACCAGGGTATCGCTCGGCTTAATCTCGAAGAAACTAAGGGTCTCGCCTGGATGACGATACTGGTCTCGCTCAACATTTGCCGCTTTGCGCAATGGATTGCTTAACGCATCTGTGACCTGTTGATTGACCAGAGTCGGCTCGCTGGCCTGGGCATAGTTTGGGCTGACCAGGCTAGGCGCCGCCACGCCTATGGCTAATGCCAGTGAGGCCGCTAAAGTTAAGGATTTCATCGATTCTCTCCCTGAAATAAGGCTATTGGAAAGGCCTAAGCTAGCAGGCTAATTGATAAAATAAAACCTGATATACAGTCGGTTACACTTTTTGCGGGCCGACTTGATTGGCACTATCGACCCTGCGCCAGCAGAGCCAGAGCATGGTCAGGCTGGTCAGTAACCAGACGCCTACCCAGATCCAGGCCGGGATCCAGGTCTGTTCGGCCAACATGGCGGCATCTCCCCGTCCCGGCATGCCCAGCAACACGGTCGGGCTGGCGAGCGCGTTTAACATCACCATCAGCGCCATCACCCGCAGGGCGAAGGTGAGCAGCGGGCTGTGACTGAGCTTTAATGGCAGCAAAAACAGCAGGGCCAGCATCAACAAGATGGCGACCGTCAAGAGATCCCGTCCCCAGAGTACGATACTTGCCAACACCACCAATCCTAGGCAACTAAAACTGACGCGGATCCCCCTGGCCCAGGTCGCCAGATGAAAGATCAGCAATCCCCAGAGCGCCGCGCCAAAATAACCGGCAAAGCCGATCAGCACGGGCCAGCCCCCCTGGCTGACACACAGGCCAGCGCCGTTGGGATAAAGTTCGATATGACTGACTATGCCGCCGCTAAACAGGGTCGCCAGGGCGTGAGATACCTCGTGAAAATAGCTCTCTAGCCACTTGAAGGGCACGCTCAGATAGGGAATGCGTGTCAGCACCAGCGCCAGCAATAGCTCTACCATGAAGAGGCTGCGAGTCGGCATACCGGCGCGAGAAGAGGGGGAATCGATAGAAAAAGTCATACTGGAGAACCCGTCCTATAGGTTGTTGATGCCTTGATAGCCGGCGCTTTAGACACGCTGGCGCTACGCCGAAACATCTTCCTTTATTAAAGACTAAACATGAACCTAGCTAAACACGAACCTAGACATGAACCTAGACATAGGTGTCTATGCCCACCATCTGGGAGATGGCATCGCGCTGAGCAGCATGTTGATGCAGCAGATATTGACCTATGGCGCCGCGGCTGTTGCCGGTCTGTTGATCGTACTCGAGCTTGGCGTTGAGTCTGTCTTCGAGCGAAATCGTATTCTGCTCGGCGAGCTGTGTGGAGCTCTTAGCGGCGGCATCAAGCTCAGCCCGCCCGGCAACGGCAGGCCCAAGGGGCGTCACATCGATGACGTTGGCTTGCACCCCTTGCTGGGGCGCGATGGCATCGCTAATCGCCGATGCGCCCGAAGAGAATCCAGGCATCAGGTTAGATGACGAAACTTGCATGCTAGTTATTCCCCCTTCTCTCCTGACAGCTTGGTTACACGATCATGCTTCAAGCCTACACTAAATTACTCGCGACCGGGCAGTTTTTTCCAGGTCACGGTATCGCGCAGATAGACGGGCTGTAGCTGATCGACCTCGGTCGCCAGACCGATCTTCACCGCCGCCTCGGCCAGCGGCAGTATAAAGCGCGCGAGTGGGAACTTAGCCTCTTCAACCAGGCTCATCTGCTCGGTCAATAGCGCCGGATAGGCATCGAAACCTGTGCCGCAGGCGGCAAGCGGCGTGTCAAAAGTCAGCTGGCTCGACAACTCCTCTGGCGCGCAGACTCGCTCTTCCCCCACCAGGCTGGCCAGGCCATCGACGGCGCGATACTCACCCCAGTAGATCTCACCCATGCGGGCGTCGATGGCGGTGGCGACCCGCGCGGCTCCCTTGAGCGTTATGGCGGCCTGCGCCATGGCGGCGAGGGTTGAGATCCCCACCACGGGCAGATCTTGCCCTAAGGCCAGCCCTTGTGTCATAGAGGTACAGATACGAATGCCGGTGAAACTGCCGGGGCCACGGCCATAGGCGATCACGTCTACCTGACTGAGCGAGATCCCCGCCTCTTGCAACACCTCTTGTACCATGGGCAGCAGACGCTGACTGTGTTCCCGCGGCGCATCGGCCTCACGGGCAAACACCTGTCCCTGATATTGCAGGGCAACCGAACAGAACTCGGTGCAGGTATCGAGCGCAAGTAAACTTAAAGGGGCAGAGAAATCTTTATTTTCCGGCATGTAAAACGAACCAAATCTGTTGCGATAACATGGCGCTGCGCTGCATATTCAACGGCGCTCGCCCCTCATCGCCAAAACCATAAGATGAATGGCGCCGATTATAACGTAAAACCCGCCCAGGTATAGCCCTAATTCCGCCAGATAAAACCCGGGAACCTTAGCAAAACAGGCCATGTTAAGCTCACTGCACCTCACAAAATGACGATTGATAGACGCCCTGGCTTTCTTCCTCTTTGATGTAAATATCGATTTTCAGCCGAGGATAAACCCGATAACATAAGACGCTAAATTAGGTCGATAAATTAGAGCGATAGCGAGATGCGCGTTAAGTATGGCCGCACTAAGCTAGCCGCACTAGGCTAGCCGGTTGAGACTGGCCACATAAGACTAGTCAAATGAGTCTGGCCACATTAGCCTGGCCACAATTAGCCTTGCTGCTTTGAACGTGACCGCTTTAGGCATTCAGCCAAAGGTAGCGTTCGCCGACAGAATATCGATAAGCCTTCTCTTACTCGAGGGGATAGCTGTGCAGAGTCAAACCATAGCCCTGACTGCGAGTCAGTCACACTCACAGGCCATCATCATGGCCCTGGGCTCGGCCGTCTTGATGGGCACCATAGGCGCCCTGGCCCGCACCGCCAACCTCGATGCCAGCATCATCACCTTCTATCGCCTGCTGATAGGCGCCGCCTGCCTCATCACCTACATGCTGCTCACGGGCAAAACGCAACAGATATTACATCGCCCCAGTAAGCGGCATCTGGTTAACGGCGCCATGCTGGCCGGTTTCATGGTGTTCTATGTACAAGCCATCGGCTACATCAACATGGCTAACGCCGTCATGGTGATCTACCTCGCACCCCTGGTGAGCGCGGTAGGTGCCCATTTTTTGTTTCAAGAGCGGCTCAAGCGCCAGGATCTGCTCGCCATCGGCATCGCCCTTGTCGGGGTGGTCGCCATCTTACCCAGCCTAGAGAGCCTCTCGGGCAGTACGGCCGACCTCAAGGGCTATGGTTTTGCCCTGCTGGCCCTGGCAAGTTACAGCGGCTTCATGTTGATCAATCGGCGGCCCGCCAGCGCCAGCCCCTATCAGAGCACACTGATCCAGCTGAGTTTCGGCGCCCTCTGCCTGCTCCCCTTTGCCATGCATCAAGCCGTGATACCGAGCTTAACCCAATGGTTCTGGCTGGCGCTCATCGGTGTATTTCCGGGATTTCTGGCCATCTTATTAGCGGTTAAGGCGCTTAGGGTGTTGCCCGCGGCAACCTTCGGCACCTTGGCCTATATCGAACCTATGACCGTGGTGATCATCGGCTGGAGCCTGTTTGCTGAGCACCTCACCCCGAGTCAGTTACTGGGCTGTAGCCTGATCATCTGCGCCGGACTGATACAGACGCGCAAGCGGCGCCAGGCACCGAGCCCCCAATAGAAGGAGTTGTCAATGAGTGCAAAGATCCCAAGAATCGTCATTGTGGGCGGCGGTGCCGGCGGACTCGGCTTGGCCACCCAACTGGGACACAAGTTAGGCAAGAAACAGCAAGCCGAGATCCTACTGATAGACAAGAACCGCACTCATATCTGGAAGCCCTTGCTGCACGAGGTGGCCACTGGCTCCCTCGATGCCGATCTCGACGGCGTGGTCTACTCGGCCCACGCGGTGAAACACGGCTATCAGTTTCAGCTGGGCGAACTTACCGGGCTGGATCTTAAGGGCAAGCGGCTGCAGCTAGGCGCCATCAGCAACGATAAGGGCGAGGCCCTGCTACCGGCCAGAGAGCTCGAATATGACACCTTAGTGCTGGCCGTTGGCAGCGTCAGTAACGACTTTGGTACGCCAGGGGTGAAGGAACACTGCTTCTTCCTCGACTCCCACCACCAGGCGAACCGTTTTCATAACGCCCTGCTCGACAGCTTCACCCGCATGCATCAATCCGACGAGCAGCAAAAGCTCAACATCGCCATCGTCGGCGGCGGTGCGACAGGCGTGGAGCTCTCGGCCGAGCTGTATCATGTGACCGATCTACTCAAGAGCTATGGTCTAAGCAAGATGACCGCCGACAGACTGGCGATCACCCTCATCGAGGCGGGCCCAAGAATTCTACCCGCCCTGCCCGAGCGCATCGCCGCCTCGGCCACCCGCGAGCTGACCAAGCTCGGCGTATCCGTGCGGCAAAATACCCGCATCGAAGAGGCCAGTTCCAAGGGCTTTGTCACGGCGGAGAATGAGCTGATCGCCGCCAATCTGATGTTGTGGGCCGCCGGCGTCAAGGCGCCAGACTTTATCAAGCAAATTGAGGGGCTTAATTTAAATCGTGCCAACCAGATTTTGGTACGTCCCACCTTGCAGGCCCAGGGCCATGACGATCTCTATGTGATTGGCGATTGCTGCGCCTGCGAGCAGCCAGACGGTAGTTTCGTACCACCAAGGGCACAATCGGCGCACCAGATGGCTCAGTGTGTCGAGCGCAACATTCTCAATGATCTCAAGGGATTCAACCTGACCGAATATGAATATGTGGACCACGGCTCACTGGTGAATCTGTCTCGCTTCAGCACCGTTGGCAGTCTGATGGGCAACCTCACCAAAGACAGCATGTTTGTCGAGGGTAAGATCGCCCGCTTCATGTATATCTCCCTCTATCGCATGCACCAGAAGGCGATTCATGGCGTCGCCAAGACCTTCGCCCTCTGGTTGGTAGAGAAGATGATGCGGGTGGTGCGCCCAAGGATGAAGCTGCACTAGCATCTAAAGCCAGGGACGGCTAGGTTCGCTTTGGCTGTCCCTAGGGCCTGTTTATCTTTCGCGTTCATTTTTGCAGCATTCTGTATCGATTTTATACAAGGCAGAGCGAATGTAATGTAGTGTGCTACATCAATGAGCGATAACGCAGTAGAAAAATGATACAGACGCTGCCCGCAGGGTTCGTCTTGAGCACGTTCAACGCTTTGTTGCTCGGCTTTTATATAGAATAACTATATCTCCAGCCTCATGCCACGATTTGAACGTGCTCAATTAGAACAAAATTTGTTCTCAAAAGGTCAACAGGCCCTAGTCAATCTGTTGCAGGAAGCTCACCGCCCTGTCGAGATCCCGGGTGCGCTGCATAGGCGGCAAGGAGTTGATAAACGCCTGGCCATAGGGGCGATTGACGATACGGTTGTCGCACAGGATCAATACCCCTCTGTCTTTCTCGTCACGAATAAGCCGCCCCACGCCCTGGTTGAGAGAGATCACCGCCTGAGGCAAGGAGAGCTCCATGAAGGGATCTTTTCCCTCACGCTGCACCCCGTCGGCCCTGGCCTTGTAGAGGTTATCGTCCGGTGAGACGAAGGGGAGCTTATCGATAATCACGCAGCTCAGCAGCTTACCGCGCACATCCACCCCCTCCCAGAAGGCACCCGTGCCCAGCAATACAGCATTGCCCAACTGTCGATATTTCTTAAGCAAAGTCTGCTTGCCCGCCTGGCCCTGCACCAAGAGTGGATAGTCGACCCGGCCCTGCAACATTACCGCCACCAGGTTGAGCATGCGATGGCTGGTAAACAGCATGAAGATACGCCCCTTGGCGGCGTTAATGGCCTTTATGGCGATCTCCACCAGCTGCTTGGCGGCACGCTCCTGGCTGGCCACCGCCGCCAGATGACGCGGCACACAAAACAGCGACTGGCGGGCATAGTCGAAGGGACTGTCCAGTATGGTAGTGTGAGTGGTGGTGTTCGTGGTGGTGTGAGTGCTGTTAGTGCTACGGTTGGTGCTGCTTTTGGTATTTGCACTGGCCTTATCCAACCCCAGCGCCTTGGTAAACAGCGACAGATCTCGGTTGATCTGCAGGGTGGCCGAAGTAAAGATCCAGCTGACATCAGGACTGAACAACGACTGACACTCTTTGGCCACCTTGATGGGGGCGATCCGCAGCGTCAGGTACTGATAACCATATTCTATGCTGTAGGCACTGTCAGGGTTATCACATTGAATAAAAACGGACAATTTGCTGAGCAGCGCATCAAACTTTTCAACCCCATCGTCAAAGGCCTCGTTGCGACCAAGGTAACCCAGCAACATGGTGCGATAGGCGGTCAGCTCGGAGACCAGCGACCAGGCCGCCTCCATCAGGGCCTTATCGCCAAGCAGGCGGCGCCAGTCACGCTCCTCGCTGGCAAACAACAGCCCCTGCCAGTGGAGCAGCTGGGTATGGCAGCGAGCAGTCATGGCGCCAATTTGCGGCGAGTCGGCCATCTGGGTGCGATAGAGTTCGTTAAAACGCTCAAGCAGGCGAACGAGACTCTTGAAGCTAAGCTGCTGACCGAAATAGGTCACGGCGATATCCGGCAGCAAGTGCGCCTCATCGAAGATCACCACGTCGCTATCGGGCAGCAGCTCGGCAAAGCCCGTCTCTTTCAGGATGCGATCGGCGAAAAACAGATGATGGTTCACCACGATGATCTTGGCGTCCAGCGCCTTAGCGCGGGCCTTACGAGTGAAACAGGCCTCATAATGCTCACAGCCCTTGCCGATACAGGACTCTTTACTGCTCACCACCAGGGGAATGGCGGGCGACGTTTCGGGGACTGAGTAGAGGCTGCCGATATCACCATCCACCGTCTGGCTGGCCCACTGATCGATACGCAGCAGATCGTCTAAGATCTTGCCATCGGTCACCTCGACGCCGCTGAGTTGTTTCGCCATCAGGTGCTGACACAGATAGTTACTGCGCCCCTTGAGCAAGGCAACCTTGGGCCTTATGCCGAGAATATTGAGTAGTGCAGGTAGGTCTTTGAAAAACAGCTGCTCTTGCAGGTTTTTACTGCCGGTACTGACGATAATCTGCTTGCCGCTTAGCAGCGCCGGCACCAGATAAGCATAGGTCTTGCCCACCCCCGTGCCCGCCTCGACCACTAGATTATCGCCCTTTTGCAGCGTCTCGCTGACTCGAGTCGCCATCGTCTGCTGCTGAACGCGACAGCTATAGCCCTTGATATGACGGCTTAAGCTGCCATCGGGGGCAAATACCTGTTGTACATCCTGAGTCAGTCGTTTGTTCAATGAATGGCTGATGGTTAATCGTTGATGTTTAAAATGACATCCTGGCATTATGCGGATTTTCTTAGCCAGCACAAGGGACTTGAACCATCGGCTAGCCGCTGCCCTAACGAATCAAACTCTACAGCTTAAGGCCTAGACTAAGATCAAGACTCAGATTGAAACTCAGATTGAATTAAGAGTGATCAACAAAGCATCAAGTTGAAGAATTTTCACCCCGCTTAAATTAGCGCTTGCATACTCATACAAACTTGATTAGTTTAAATACAACTCAGGGCGAACTGACGACCCAAATTACGCACTGCGAGAGAAGACAGAACATGACACAGCGTTTGAATACTATCCATCATCACCATCATATGCGGTAGCCTTCGGATGCTTACTGCCGGAGGACTATTTCCTTCTGGCGGTTGATTCAAAAGCGATCTAAAACCCCTGGAAGGAATTCCGGGGGTTTTTAGTTTCTAGCTTAAGATTTTGTTTTAAAACGATTTAAACAAGTTTACTGAATCAACAAATGAGGAATCATCCTATGTCAGAGTCAAATCGATTACGTATCGCCATTCAAAAGTCCGGCCGCCTGTCTAAAGAATCACAGAAGCTACTCAAGAGCTGCGGCGTTAAGTTTAACGTCAACGAACAGCGCCTCATCGCCCACTCTGACAACATGCCCATCGACCTCTTGCGAGTACGCGACGACGATATTCCCGGCCTGGTAATGGATGGTGTGGTTGATCTTGGCATCATAGGCGAGAACGTCCTCGAAGAGGAGCAGATAGAGCGCCAAACTATGGGTAAGCCAAGCGATTGCATCAAGCTGCGCCAGCTCGACTTTGGTGCCTGTCGCCTATCGCTGGCGGTACCGACCGAGTTTGCCTACCAGGATGCCGCCTCACTAGAAGGCCTGCGGATTGCCACCTCCTACCCTAACCTGCTACGCCGCTTCATGCAGGAGAAGGGCATCAACTACCGCGACTGTATGCTTAAGGGCTCGGTGGAGGTTGCCCCCCGTGCAGGACTGGCCGATGGCATCTGCGATCTGGTCTCTACCGGCGCGACCCTGGAAGCCAACGGCCTGTATGAGACAGAGGTGATCTACCGCTCCATGGCCTGCATCATCCAATCCACCCAGGAGCAGAGTGAGACCAAGCAGGCACTGATCAACAAGATCCTCTCTCGCATCAACGGGGTGGTGCGCGCCAAGGAGAGCAAGTATATCCTGCTACACGCCCCCACCGAGACGCTGGACCAGATCGTCGCCCTGCTCCCAGGCGCCGAGAACCCTACCGTACTGCCGCTGAACGATGACACCAATCGTGTGGCCATCCACGCCGTCAGCAGCGAAGATCTCTTCTGGGATACCATGGAAGCCCTGACTCAGCTCGGCGCCAGCTCCATCCTGGTGATGCCAATCGAAAAGATGATGGGATAGCACCATGACAACAAACTCCATGACAACAAGCACCATCACAGCCACACAGATGCAACGCCTCGACTGGCAGGCGCTGGATGACCAAGCCAGATGCCAGGCCCTGTCTCGCTCGCCGCTGATTGGCGATGCCAATCTTGAGCAGCAGGTCAAGGATATTATCGACACAGTCGCCAGCCAGGGGGATGCCGCGCTAAGCGCCTTCTCTCGTCAGTTCGACAAGGTCGAGCTCGACGCCCTGCGCCTGAGTGACGAGGCCATCGAAGCCGCCAGCGCGCGAGTCGATGACCAGATCAAGGCCGCCATCGAACAGGCCAAGGCCAACATAGAGACCTTTCACCAGGCACAGGCCTTTAAGGGAATCGATCTTGAGACCCAAGCCGGGGTGCGCTGCGAACTGCGCAGCGAGCCTATCGAAAAGGTCGGCCTCTATATTCCAGGCGGCAGCGCGCCGCTGATCTCCACCGTGCTCATGCTGGCGCTGCCGGCGAAGATCGCCGGCTGTCAGCAGCGAGTATTGGTCAGTCCCCCGCCCATTAATGATGCCATCGTCTACGCCGCCAAGGCTTGTGGCATCACGGATATCTACCAGGTCGGTGGCGCTCAGGCGATCGCGGCCTTAGCGCTGGGAACAGAATCTGTGCCAGCGGTAGATAAGATCTTCGGCCCCGGCAATCGCTATGTCACCGAGGCCAAACGCCTGGTGGCTCAGGATAGCCGCTGCGTAGTCAGCATAGACATGCCCGCCGGCCCTTCTGAGGTGTTGGTGATCGCAGATGGCGACGCCAACCCCGACTTCATCGCCGCCGATCTGCTGTCGCAGGCGGAGCACGGCCCAGATTCTCAGGTGATGCTGGTGACAGATAGCCAGGCTCTGGCAGACGCCGTTAATTTAAGCCTTAGCGAGCAACTGGCCAGGCTACCCAGGGCCGAAATCGCCACTCAGGCGCTTAGCGCCAGTCGCACCCTGATGGTCGCCGATATGGATCAGGCCGCCGAGGTCTCTAATCGTTATGGCCCAGAGCACCTGATCATTCAGACCCGCGCCCCCCGTGAAGTGCTGAGCAAAATCCGCGCCGCCGGCTCGGTATTTCTCGGCGCCTATACCCCAGAGTCGGTAGGCGATTACGCCAGCGGCACCAACCACGTGCTGCCCACCTATGGCTATAGCCGCGCCGTCTCCAGTTTGTCGCTGGCAGACTTTAGTCGCCGCTTTACCGTGCAGGAACTCAGCGCAGAAGGGCTAAAGGGACTGGGCGATTGTGTCATGACCCTGGCCAGCGCCGAGCTGCTGGACGCCCACAGAAATGCCGTCGCCGTGCGACTTGCCACGCTAACGGGCGAGGAGAAATAAGATGAGTGTAGAAGCCAAGATGAGTGTTAACGCGACATCGCTCGCCGAGCGTCTCGCCCAGCCGGAACTCTTATCCCTCGAGCCCTATCAGTCGGCGCGCCGCATCGGCGGTGAGGGACAAATTTGGATCAACGCCAACGAGTCACCCTTTAATAACAGCGAATTAGAAGGATTAAACCGCTACCCCGAGTGTCAACCGCCCGAGCTTATCCAGCGCTATGCCGACTATGCCGGGCTGTCGAGCCGACAGGTACTCACCAGTCGCGGCGCCGACGAGGCCATCGAGCTGCTCATCCGAACCTTCTGCATCCCGGGCCGTGACAGCATCGCCTGCTTCGGCCCCACCTATGGCATGTATGCCATCAGCGCGCAGACCTTTAATATCGATGTTAACGCCCTGCGCCTGGATGCTGACTATCAGCTGCCCCAGGATCTGCCGAGCCTGGTCGGCGATGCCAAGCTAGTGTTTATCTGCAACCCCAACAATCCGACCGGCACTGTGATTGAGCCCGATGCCATCGAGGCGGTGATCCGCAGCCTGCCAGATACCCTGGTGGTGGTCGATGAGGCCTATATCGAGTTTTCACCCGAGTTGAGCGTCGTCAAGCTTGTGGAGCGTTACGACAACCTGGTGGTGCTGCGCACCCTGTCGAAAGCCTTCGCCCTGGCCGGCGCCCGCTGCGGCTTCATGCTAGCCAATGAAGCCATCATAGAGATGGTGATGCGGGTGATCGCCCCCTATCCAGTGCCGCTGCCGGTGGCTAAGCTGGCAATAGAAGCCTTAAGTGCCGAGGGTATTGATCGGATGCAGACCCAGGTCGACACCCTTAAAGCCAACGGTGAAAGGCTGGCAGCGGCATTAACGGCTGCAGGCGCCAGGGTGCTTCCCGCCTTTGGCAACTTCGTGCTGGCCTATTTCGACCAGGCAAATGAGATAAGAGTCGGTGAGATGCAGGCGCGTCTCAAACAGGCGGGTGTGGTTGCCAGGGCTTATAAAGACCCGGCGCTTGCCGATGCCATACGTTTCAGCTTTACCAGTGATGAGCAGACAGATGCCCTACTCGCGCTGCTCAGCCAAAGCGCCTAACCAGGCATACGACTCAATTAAAACAACATTCAAGAGAGAAGCAGATTTAAGGTAGAAGCATAATGAAACAGAAAATCCTCTTTATCGACCGTGATGGCACACTAATAGAAGAACCCGTCACCGACAAGCAGGTCGACAGTCTGGCTAAGCTGGTGTTTGAGCCTCAGGTGATCCCGGCGCTGCTTAAGCTGCAGGGCGCTGGCTATCGCCTGGTGATGGTCAGCAACCAAGATGGCCTGGGTACCCCCTCCTTCCCCAAGGATGACTTCGATGCGCCGCAAGATATGATGATGCAGATCTTCAACAGCCAGGGCGTCAAGTTTGATGAGGTGCTTATCTGCCCTCACTTTGACGATGAAAACTGTAGCTGCCGCAAGCCTAAACTCGGCCTGGTTAAGGCCTATCTCACCGAAGGGCGGGTGGACTTTACCCAATCGGCGGTGATTGGCGACAGGGAAACCGATCTAGGCCTGGCCGACGCCATGGGCATTAAGGGGATACAGTACAATCGCGATAGCATGAACTGGGACGCCATCGCCGAGCAGCTCCTTGGCGGCAATCGCGTGGCGACCGTGGTGCGCACCACCAAGGAAACCGATATCAAGGTCACGGTCGATCTCGACAGTGAGCTAAAGAGCAGTATCGATACCGGCATAGGTTTCTTCGACCACATGCTGGACCAAATCGCCACCCACGGCAATTTCAGGCTGGACGTCAGTGTCGATGGCGACCTAGAGATCGACGATCACCACAGCGTGGAAGACACGGCGCTGGCCATAGGCGATGCACTCAGACAAGCCCTTGGGGATAAACGCGGCATCGCCCGTTTCGGCTTTAGCATCCCCATGGATGAAGCCAGTGCCAGCTGCCTGCTGGATCTGTCCGGTCGCCCCTTCATCAAGTTTGAGGGGCAGTTCGAGCGTGAGATGGTGGGCGAGATGGCCACCGAGATGGTGCCACACTTCTTCCGCTCTCTGGCCGATGGCCTGCGCTGTACACTGCACCTCTCCACCCAAGGGGACAACGATCACCACAAGGTCGAGAGCCTGTTTAAGGTATTGGGCCGCACCCTGCGCCAGGCGGTAAAGGTTGAGGGTGACGCCTTGCCATCGAGCAAGGGGGTGCTATGACAAGCCAGGAAACTAAGGCGACCACTGACTCCACCATCATTATAGATACCGGCTGCGCCAACTTAAGCTCGGTGCGCTACGCCTTCGAGCGTATCGGCGCCGATGTGGAGGTGAGCGACGATATCGCCAAGATCAAGGCCGCCACCCGCGTGGTACTGCCGGGCGTGGGTACCGCCAAGGCCGCCATGCAGGCGCTTAAGGATAAAGCCCTTATCGACACCATATGTGGCCTGACCCAGCCAGTGCTCGGCGTGTGCTTGGGCATGCAGATGCTAACCAGGGCCTCACAGGAACGCGGTGGCTTAAGTTACGGGAATAGTAGCAAGAACTGTGAGTGTCTGGGGCTGATCGACACCAATATCGAGCAGCTCGATTCAAAGGGCCTGCCCCTGCCTCACATGGGCTGGAATCAGATAAGCCCGAGCGGGCATCCGCTGTTTGCCGGCGTTGCCGAACGGAGCTACGTCTACTTCGTTCACAGCTACCGCGCGCCACTTGGGGATTTCACCATCGCCAAGAGTGAATATGGCGAGGGCTTTAGCGCCGCCATCGCCAAAGACAACTTTATGGGTGTGCAGTTTCATCCCGAAAAGAGCGCTGGCGTGGGTGCCACTATCTTGAAAAACTTTATGAAAATGACCAGCGACAGCTTTGCCAAGGAGAACGCCCTATGATCATCCCAGCAATCGATCTCATCGAGGGACAGGTGGTGCGTCTCTATCAGGGCGATTACACCCAGCAGACCACCTTCGATCTCAGCCCACTGGCGCAGCTACAGCGCTATCAGGCTCAAGGCGCGACCTGGCTGCATATCGTCGATCTGACCGGCGCCAAAGACCCTGACAGAAGGCAGACCCGGCTCATCGGCGAGCTGGTCGACAATCTCGATGCCAACATTCAGGTCGGCGGCGGCATTCGCAGCGAAGCTCAGGTCAAAGAGCTGTTAGCGCTCGGCGTCAAGCGGGTGGTAATAGGCTCTCTCGCGGTCAAGCAGCCCGAGTTGGTACAGGGCTGGCTCAAGACCTATGGCAGCGATGCCATCTGCCTGGCGCTGGATGTCAATATCAACGAGGCGGGCGAGAAGATAGTAGCCGTCTCCGGCTGGCAAAGTGGTGGCGGCAAGACACTGGAATCCCTGGTCTCCACCTTCGCCCCCTATGGCCTCAAACACGCGCTGGTGACAGACATCAGCCGCGACGGCACACTGCAAGGCAGTAATACGGCGCTTTATCAAGAAATTGCCGAGCGCTACCCAGAGCTCCAGTGGCAGGCCTCGGGCGGTATCGCCACCCTAGATGATGTTGCCGCCGTGCGTGACAGCGGCGCCAGCGGCATCATCATAGGCAAGGCACTGCTCATCAATAACTTTAACGTAGAGGAGGCGATCGCATGCTGGCCAAACGCATAGTGCCCTGCCTGGATGTCAGAGACGGCAAGGTCGTCAAGGGCGTGCAGTTTCGTAACCATGAGATCGTCGGCGACATAGTACCCCTTGCCGCACGATACGCCCTTGAGGGCGCCGACGAGCTGGTGTTTTATGACATCACCGCCAGTGCCCACGACAGAGTAGTCGATAAGAGCTGGGTCAGCCGAGTCGCAGAGCAGATAGACATCCCCTTCTGCGTCGCCGGCGGCATCAAGAGTATCGAGCAGGCGCGCGAGAAGTTGGCCTTCGGCGCCGATAAGATCTCCATCAACTCGCCGGCGCTGAGCGATCCTAGCCTGATCGATCGCCTACAGGATGAATTTGGCCGCCAGTGCATAGTGATCGGCATAGATTCCTACTATGACGCCTATAGCGACAGCTACAAGGTGAAGCAGTTTACCGGCGACGAGGCGGCGACCAAAGATACCCAGTGGTATACCCAGGACTGGGTGGAAGAGGTGCAAAAGCGCGGCTGCGGCGAGATAGTGCTTAATGTGATGAACCAGGATGGCGTCCGCCAGGGATATGACATCAAGCAGCTTGCCATGGTGCGCGCCATCTGCGACGTGCCGCTTATCGCCTCGGGCGGTGCCGGCACCATGGAGCACTTCCTCGAGGTGTTTGCACAGGCCAGCGTCGATGCCGCCCTGGCCGCCAGCGTGTTTCACAAAGGCATTATCGACATTCAGGCATTGAAGCGTTACCTGCGCGACAACGGCATCCAGATGCGGCTGTAACCGCCCTTAATCTGCTCCAAGGAATAAAGATGAAAAACGTAGAAGATTTCAATAATTTGGACTGGGAAAAACAGCAAGGCCTGCTACCTGCCGTGGTACAAAACCACCTCACGGGTAAGGTACTGATGCTGGGGTATATGGACAAGGCCGCGCTGGCTCAGACACTCACCAGCGGCAAGGTCACCTTCTTTAGTCGCAGCAAGCAGCGGCTGTGGACCAAGGGTGAGACATCGGGCAATACGCTGGATCTCATCGCCATCGACAGTGACTGTGACAACGACAGCCTGTTGGTGCAGGTGATCCCTAATGGCCCCACCTGCCACCTGGAGCGGGAGAGTTGCTGGCCCGATGGCGAGGCGCACCCCTTCATCGACAATCTTGCAAACCTGATCGCCTCACGCAAGGGGCAAGACGCCAAGAGTAGCTACACGGCTCACCTGTTCGAGCGAGGCACCAAACGCATCGCCCAGAAGGTTGGCGAGGAGGGACTGGAGACCGCCCTGGCGGCCGCCACCCATGACAAGGAGGAGCTGGTGAACGAAGCCTCAGATCTTATCTATCACCTGCTGGTGCTACTTGAAGATCAGGAGCTCAGCCTATCTGACATCACGGCTAACCTGCTAAAGCGCCACAGCGCAGCAGAAAAATAGACTAGGCCGGTTCGGGCTTGCTGGATTGACTGGCTGTATTGACTAAAGGTATTAGCTGACGGTATTGGCTAAGGGTATCAGCCGATAAGCCAATACCGTCCAAACCAAAGCATTAGTTAGCCTGACACCAAACTGCCAGCTGGGCCCAGGACACAAGCTATGAGGTCTGGGATCTGAGCACAAGCTCTAAGGTCGGGGATCTGGGCGCAAGCCCAGAGCTCAAGCCCAGAGCAAAGCCCTGAGCACAAGTCCTGAACACTAGCCCTGAAAACAGCCACAGCCTCTATACCCAAAGATGGGCGCGGTGCATGCCGCGCCCTTACCGCGCCCTTACTAAACAAAATGCCCCTGAATCCCATTGATAGCTAAGGAAGGTGCGAATAAGTCCCGTACTTGCTCTGCGTGTGCTTAAAGTGGATAGATGCAAGGCACAGTTTGCAGCGAATGGCCCTAGTCCTTCGCAAGAACTGTAACGCAGCAAATACCGCTGTAAGCCTCGCCCTGCGGGGCTTTGATAGCAACACCATTTCGGCGTTATTCAACTTCAGCAGGCCTCGGCATGCCCTCAGTTGAATGCCTTGAACTGTCGCTGCTATCAAAGCCAGAGCTGTAAACCTATTTCCTCTGCCTATACCTATGCCTATGCCTATGCCTATGCAGATCGAGCATGGTATCGACTATTAGCAAGACGCACACTCGTATGCAAGAGTCTTACACGACCTATGCTTACGAGCTAGAAGGTGCGCTTGGTGATTGGACACTACAAGTCACTGACCACAGAAATAACAACGGCGGTATCTTAAACAGCTGGACCATGAATCTGTCGGGCGCGCCGGCAAACCCAGTTGATTTCCTACCAAACGTTCAACTTGCTACACCGATGAACAACGCAGCCTTCGTAAATGGTGAAACTGTCAGCTTCAGTGCTTCAGCAAGCGATACAGAAGACGGCGATTTGACTACAAACATTGTTTGGACTTCAAACATTGACGGTGTGATCGGTAACGGCGCATCATTCACTAAGTCTGACCTGTCTGTAGGCGACCACGTAGTAACGGCTGCGGTAACTGACTCTGCAGCTCAGCAGGGCGTACGCACTGTTGAGTTCTTTGTCGCGAACCCTAACACAACTGTTACTGGCGAAAACACAACTGCAATCCCTCTTCCAGAGTGGGGCGGCCGTGTATTCACCGAAATCGACATGGCTAGCGGTGTCGCTATCGATGCCCTGGAAGTCAGCGTTGATATCTCGTTCGACTCGGTACAATACCTAAACGTTTGGCTACAATCGCCACAAGGTACCCTGGTTAAACTGGTTACTTGGCGTCAATTCTGGAACAAAGACTTGGTTCATACCTTCAACCCAGTTGAGTTCGCAGGTGAGTCTACTAAGGGTAAATGGCGTCTATACGCAGAAGATACCTCTAGCTACACAATGAACGGTGTACTTAACAACTGGAGCATCTCGGCTTCTAACGGTGACGCAATTGCACCACCTCCGGCTGAAAACACAGCGCCTGAGCTAACTATTAATGCCCCTATGGGTGGTACTAGCTTCATGGTTGGCGACAGCATCACCTTCGACGGTACTGCTATCGACGCGGAAGACGGTGACTTAAGTGCAACTATCGACTGGTACTCAAACTTTGACGGTAAGATAGGTACCGGCGCCTTGTTCAGCACGAGTGCACTGAGTGCAGGCGACCAAATTGTGACTGCCGTAGCGACTGACTCTGAAGGTGCGTTCAAGCAAGCACAAGTAAGCTTCACTATTGAAGATGCGCCTGCAAACCTAGCGCCAGTAGCCGACTTCAGCTTCGCAGTAAGCGACCTAGACGTGCAGTTCTCTGACATGTCAGGCGACACTGACGGTGCGGTAACAACCTGGTCTTGGGACTTCGGTGACGGCGCAAGCTCTGCACTAGCTAACCCTGGCCACAGCTACACAGCTGCGGGAACTTACACAGTCACTCTAACGGTAAGCGATGACGACGGTGCGACGCACTCAATCACTAAAGACGTCACTGTGACTGAGCCTGTACCAGAGCCAACCATCATACTGGACGGCAGTGCAACAGTAAGTGGTGATCGCGTCACCGTTTCACAGAACTGGACGACGCCTAGCAAGATGAACCTTGATATCTATCGTGACGGTACTCTGTTGAAAGCCGGTGAACGTAAGTCTAGCTACACCGACCGCTTTAGCTCAACGGCCACTAGCTTCACCTACCAAGTATGTGAAACTGGCACAGACAACTGTTCTTATGAATTGACTATTGTTCCAACCAATAAGTCAAAAGGTAACAGCAAAAAGAACTAAGTAACTCGGGGGGAAGGTGTCGTTTTGGCCCTTCCCTTTTTTACCCTCTGACATTAGCTAAACCTTATCGGCATAAAGGCCGAAACCATCATTTCTTTATCAAACACCTGAGGCATTAGAGGTGAACACTAGACGCTCTGCGCTACTTATTGCGCTGCTTTGCACCATCACACAGGCATCTGCCGAATTTATAACACCCTATCGGCCCTATGAGTCACAGCGGCTTAGACTGGTTTACCAGGTTCAAACAGACGATTCCGTGAGCGCTCTGGCACAAGATTCAGGCCTGGCGCTGGAAGATATAAAACAATCCTTGACGAGAAAGGATACTGAAAAGACTCGCCCCTCCTCCGCCTTATCCAATAATAAAAAATCACTAAGTGAGGTTATTCAGGCTCCCCAGGCAGGCGATTTAAATATAACAGTACAGGCCGGCGCCCAGCGCAGATCTGCCGGCGAGACGGCAGTTTATTACTTTAATACCCAGGCAGATCTGGAGTGGCAGGGCGATATTAGCCTAAGCCTTGCCTCTTCCCTGGCCAGTGCACGCCTTTCGACCCGTTCTATCATCGCCGGTGAGCCTTTTAGCCTCAGCGTACCCACGACGCCTAACTGCCAGTCGGACGACTATATGTTTACCATCACGGCGACGGCCAAAAACGGTAAACAGGTTCGCCAACAGGCGGTAAGCCTGGAACTGCTACCAAACCACACCATAACTCACAGCTATAACAACACACAGAAGATCACCATAACGGATCACAATACCCATGGCATAAAGAGCATCATCAAAGTGCCCCAGACAGGCACAGTCTATGGCATTAACCTCATGGTTGAGATAGATCACCCCTGGCGTAGCGATCTTCAGGTCACCCTCACCTCCCCCTCTGGCATTCGGCACACCTTAGATAAACGAGACGAGCCGACAGCGCGCTCCTGCCACTATCGCCTTAAGCAATTCGAGGGGGAAACCAGCCAAGGCGACTGGACACTGAGCATCACAGATCGCGCATCGGGCGATCAGGGCTATTTGCACGGCTGGACGATGGAGATCTTGAGCTATGAGCCCCAATCTCCATCTGATTTAACCAAGAGCCTTAACTAGTCGCGGTTTAGCCCTGAAAAATCTACATAGGTTAGGAGGGAATTCACCCCATAAAATCCATATAGAATAGGGGGCCATTTGCCCCCTATGAGCGATCATCATCCTCTTATCAGAACACACTGTTTTTACTGCCACAAATGCTCGGAAAAGGCTGTTGTCCATTGGCAGTTCTGCTACAATTTCGCCGTAATTTCCTCCTCCAACATTACATATAAAAATATAAGACCCTATGAATCAATCAAACAAAGTTTTAGCCGTTAATGACGACCTGCCTATTCGCACCGACAAGCCGGTACACTCGGGTAAAGTTCGCAGCGTCTATTGGTTGACAGCCGAAGACAGCGCACGTCTTATTGCGCAAAAAGGTTATGACGTTCCTGCCGATACGCCACTGGCCATCATGGTGATCAGCGACCGTATCTCCGCCTTTGACTGTATCTGGCAAGGCGAAAACGGCCTCAATGGCGTGCCAGGTAAAGGCGCGGCACTTAATGCCATTTCAAACCATTGGTTCAAATTATTTAAGGAGAAAGGCCTGGCCGACAGCCATATTCTGGATGTGCCTCACCCCTTCGTCTGGATAGTACAAAAGGCCCAGCCCGTGATGGTCGAGGCAATTGCCAGACAGTACATTACCGGTTCTATGTGGCGTGCCTACAGCAAAGGCGAGCGTGACTTCTGTGGTATCACCCTACCTGAAGGACTGGAGAAGGATCAGAAGCTGGAAGAAGTGCTGATCACCCCATCGACCAAAGGTGTCTTAACCGGCCTCGAGGGTGTCCCAGAAGCCGATGACGTCAACGTTTCACGTGCGGATCTGGAGCGCCACCTAGAAGGCTTTAACTTCCATAGCAAGGATGATATCGACCTGTACGAGAAACTGCTTAAAGAGGGCTTTGCGGTGATCAGCGAGGCCTTGGCCGCACAGGATCAGATCTTCGTCGATACCAAGTTTGAGTTTGGCTATGTGAACGATGCTAACGGTCAGGAAAAACTCATCTATATGGATGAAGTGGGCACGCCAGATTCTTCACGCATCTGGGATGGTGAGGCACGTCGCAATGGCAAGATCATTGAGAAATCAAAAGAGGGCTTCAGACAGTGGCTGCTAAACCACTTCCCGGATCCCGATATCCTGCTAAACAAGGAGCGTATGCCTGAGCGTTTCGCCCTTGCCCGTGACAACAAGCTACCGACCGAGGTGATGATGGATATCTCTAACACCTATGTTGGCATCGCCGAAACCATTATTGGCGAGAAGCTTCACCTGAGCGAGAACCCTCGCCAGGAGATCATCGACATCCTGCGTGATGAGTACCAGTTAATCCAAGCCTAACCGATACTCAACCTGGCTGAGCTTGCCAAGGATAACTCGAAGTTTGATAAAAGATAAGGCCAGCACTTACGAGACGCTGGCCTTTTTATTACGCTTTCCTGGCTTTTGTTCTTGGCTCTACGTTCCTAGTTTCAGTTCTTAGCTCTATGTTCCTAGTTTCAGTTCTTAGCTCTATGTTCCTAATTTAAGTTCTTAATTTTAGTTCTTAGCTTTTTTGTGCCCAGCCTCTTTGCCTCTTCTATCGCAGTGATAGTTTTATTAATGATTAGGAGCTGAGGCGCTTCACCCTCATCGAGGCAAGGAATTTACACCAGAACAAACGCCAGTACGACACAAGCACAAGCACCAGTACAGACAACAGAAAAGGCACAAGCAAGGGTTGGATTAAAAGCCCCAACCTGGCTACGCCCCTTACTATCACAACAAAATATAAAGAATCCCTTAATATTTTTTCACAACTTTCTTAATCCAATCTTAAACTTTTGATTTGCCGCGCCCCTGCCCAACTTGATATGGTATGGCAGCAATCACATCTTTAGCGCCCCCATGCCAGTTAGGCAATAAAACAACGATTGGGCGCCAGCAACAGGGAGATCCCATGCGTAAGTCTATTCTCACCACGGCTATCTTAGCCGGTCTATACCTCACAGGCTGTTCTCAACCAAATCAGGAAGCAACTAATAACCAAGAAACAAGTGCCCAGGAAGCAAGTAGCGAGGCGGCAAAACCCGCAGCGCAGGCCAGTGAAGGTCAAGTCCACGCCAGCAACGTACTACTCAAGAAGAGCGCCCTACAGTATCAGGCGCCAGAGTTCGACAAGATCAGCTTCGACGATTATGCCCCCGCGTTTACCCAAGGGATCATAGAGCACGACAAAGAGATCCAAGCCATCATAGACAATCAGGCGGCCGCCGATTTTGACAACACCATAGTTGCCATGGAAAAATCCGGCAGCTTGCTTACCCGCGTGGCCAAGACCTTCTTTAACCTGGCCAGCGTCAACTCTAACAGCCAGGTACAAACCCTCGAAGCCGAACTCGCACCTAAGCTGTCGGCTCACTGGGACAACATCTTCCTTAATCCAGAGCTGTTTGCCCGCGTCGAAAGCGTCTACAAGAGCCGCGACAGCCTCAACGCCGAAGATAAGCGCCTGGTCGAGTTCTACTACCTGGCGTTTGAGCGCGCCGGTGCCAAACTGTCTGACGCCGACAAGGAGAAGATGCGCGATCTTAACGGTCAGCTCGCCAGCCTGACCACAGAGTTTTCTAAGAACGTTCTCGATTCCTTCAAGAAAGAGGTGATCATAGTTAAAGACAAGGCAGAACTCGACGGCTTATCTGATGCCGAGATCGCCACCCTGGCCCAGGCGGCTAAAGATGCCGGCCAGGAGGGATACCTGATCACCTTGGTGAACACCACCCGCCAACCTATCCTCTCCAGCCTGAATAACCGTGCGCTAAGAGAGAAGGTCTGGAAGACCTCGGCAGACCGCGCAATGGCCCTCAATGGCCCTAACATCATCAAGCAATCACACCTACACGCCGAAAAGGCGGCGCTGCTGGGCTATGATTCTTGGGCAGCCTACACGGTTGCCGATCAGATGGCCAAGACACCTGCGGCCGTGTATGAGATCTTAGATGATTTAGCCCCCAAAGCGGTCGCCAAGGCCAAACAAGAAGCGGCCGACATTCAGGCCCAAATTAAGGCCTCAGCCAAAGACTTCGAACTGGCACCATGGGACTGGGCCTATTACAGCGAAAAGGTACGTAAGACCAAGTACGATCTGGATCAGAGCCAGGTGACTCCCTACTTCGAGTTTAATCGCGTCCTCAACGACGGCCTCTTCTTCGCCATGGATAAACTCTACGGCATCACGGTCACGCCACGCAAAGATCTACCCGTATGGAACCCGGATGTGCTAGCCTATGAGATCTTTAACAAGGACAAGAGCTCTATCGGCATCTTCTATCTTGACCCTTATGCCAGAGAAGGCAAGAACGGCGGCGCCTGGATGGACGAGTTTGTCACCCAGAGCGGCCTGCTGGGCACTAAGCCTGTAGTCTACAACGCGCTGAACATTCCAAAGCCAGCCTCAGGGCCAACCCTGATGACCTATGATGAGGTCAGCACCATGTTCCACGAGTTTGGTCACGCGGTTCATGGCCTCTTCTCTCAGGTCAAATACCCAAGCGTTGCCGGCACAGCGACCCCGAGAGACTTCGTCGAATTCCCATCACAGGCGAACGAAGACTGGTCAATCGATCCGCAAGTCTTAGCGAATTACGCCAAACACTACCAAACCGGTGAGCCTATTCCTGCCGAGCTGCTCAAGAAGGTGTTGGCGGCGAATAAATTTGGACAGGGCTTCGATACCACAGAGTATCTGGCCGCGGCCATTCTGGATATGGAGTGGCACTCCATAGGTGTCGATGCCAAGATTGACGACGTGGCTAAGTTTGAGCAACAGGCGCTGGCGAAACACGGCATCGATTTTGCCCCTATCCCGCCACGCTACAAGTCGGCTTACTTTAGCCATGCCTTTGCAGGCGGTTACTCGGCGGGCTACTACGCCTATCTCTGGACCGAAGTCTTCGCGGCAGATGCCTTCGACTACATGAGCCATAACGGTGGCCTGTCGCTGGAGAACGGCAACAAGTTCCGCGACAACGTCCTCTCTAAGGGCAACAGCGAAGATCTGATGCAGGACTACATCAAGTTTACCGGCAGAAAGCCTACGGTCGATGCCCTGTTAAAGCACCGAGGCCTGACAGAATAATACTTGGGTGAATTGCAGGCATGAAAAAGCGGCTCAATGAGCCGCTTTTTTTATCACTTACTTACTGTGATTGGCATAACGCTAAGACAACCTCTAACGCCAGCAAGCATGCCCTGCCAAAGCGTGAGCGCCACATAGAGGCCTACATACTAGTAGATAGAGGCTTCTCCCGGCGGACGGGTACGCAGCAATTTCAAGAACCACATATATTGCTCAGGATAGGCGTTAATCACCTGCTCCACCGCGCGGTTTAATGCCAGCGCCTCATTCTCCTTACCCTTCATCTCATCCGGTGAGATGGGCGCGAGTACCGTCAGCAGATACTGGCGCTTTTGCTGATCATAGCCAATCTTCACCGGCATCACCTGGGCATTGCCGGCCGAGGCGAGACGGCCAACCACGGGCAGGGTCGCCTTGACTGTGCCTAAGAATGGCGCGAACACACTCTTCTCCGGACCAAGGTCTTCATCTGGCAGGTAGAAGAAGCTGTTATCGTTTTTCAGCTCGGACAGCAGCGCACGAATACCCGCCTCCCGCATATAGACGTTACCCCCCTTAGAGCTACGCATACGATTATTAAACCAGTCGAACAACTTGTTACGGTGCGCCTTGGCCATGGTGACCATGGGCAGTTCCAGATTCAACCTCAGCCCGGCGTACTCTATGCCCCACACATGGGGCATGATGAAGATCACCGGCTGACTGGCATCACGGGCGCTCTGCACATGTTCAAAACCCTCAAGCTGAACGCGGCGACGCAAGTGAGCATCTGAGCGCAGCAGCAGTTCAGACTGCGCCAACAGGATCAACACGAAGTTCTCTATGTTGTCATCGAGCAGTTTATCGATCTCGGCAGCCGACTTATCGGGAAAACAGGTCTCCAGGTTTACCCTGGCCACCCTGAGCGGCTTCTTGGCAATCTTCTTCACCAGACGCGCCAACAGGCGAGCTATCGGATCCCGCAGCCAGGCAGGCATTAGGCCGAAAAACACCAGAAGGCCTATGGCAAACCAGGTTGGCCAATACTTGGGATGCAATAACTCGGCGCGAAAACGGCGATCGAAATACTTTGGCTTTTTAGACATGGCTTTTTTAGATATGGATTCTCTAGACAAGAGTCAACCTCTTCCTCATCTAGCGCCTGTACAACACAGGCTGTAACAACAAATAACCAGTTCAGAAGAAACAGAAAAAGCCACTCAAGGAGTGGCCTTCTCTATGTATTAAGTCGGATTATTTACCGGCGTTAGCCTCTTCAACACGACTCTTCAGTTTCTGTCCTGGACGGAAAGTCACCACACGGCGAGCAGAAATCGGGATATCTTCGCCTGTTTTAGGGTTGCGACCCGGTCTTTGATTTTTGTCCCTTAGGTCAAAGTTGCCAAAGCCAGATAACTTGACCTGCTCACCACTCTCGAGGGCTTGACGAATTTCTTCGAAAAATGCCTCAACCATCTCTTTCGCAACGCGCTTGTTAATGCCAAGCGTTTCAAAAAGATGTTCTGCCATTTCGGCTTTGGTAAGTGCCATACTTTTAATCCCTCAACAATGCGTTGAACTCGGTCTTGAGTTCAGAAACTACCTTTTCTACCATTTCAGCAATTTCTTTCTCTTCAAGCGTACGAGCGTTGTCTTGTAGTGTAAGTGCAATCGCCAGACTCTTTTTACCTGGTTCAACACCTTTACCTTGGTATACATCGAACAAGTTTAAGCCAACCAACTGATTTTCGCCAACTTTTCTTATCAAATTTACAACATTTCCTGCCGAAACATCTTCGTCAACTAGGATGGCAATGTCTCGTCGGTTTGCTGGAAACTTAGACACAGTCTGGGCTTGCGGCAAACTCGCGTGCAATAAAGCGTCTAATTCGAGCTCGAATACGATGGTTTTACCATTTAAGCCGAAGGGCTTTTCCAGGCTCGGATGGACGGCACCAATGACACCAATTACACGATCATTTCTTAAGATTTCAGCACATTGCCCCGGATGAAGCGCCGGATGAGATGCTTTTTTAAAAGTAAATTCATCCTCTGAAACTGTCAAGCCGATAATGGCTTCGAGATCGCCCTTAAGGTCGAAAAAGTCGACAGTTTTTGATTCCATCGACCAATGTTCGTCATTTTGGTTACCGGCAATGACGGCACCCAGCATAGCTTGTTGACGCACACCTGATTCTGCATGCTCATCTGGTACGAAACGCAGACCGGTTTCGAACAGGCGTACACGGTTTTGCTGACGGCTCTGGTTGTAACCCACAGCGGTCAATAGACCGGTGAACATTGACAAGCGCATGGCCGACATCTCTACCGAGATTGGGTTTGGCAATACCATGGCATCGCTGCCAGGATGCACCAGCTGTTGCAGCTTAGGATCGACGAAGCTGTAGGTCACGGCTTCCTGGAAACCACGAGCAACCATCATGGCGCGCACACGCTTAAGGTCAATATCGGCCTCGTTGTGCAGCGGCATGCTCAACGCGGCAACCGGCGCAACATTCGGAATGTTGTTGTAACCATAGATGCGGGCAACCTCTTCGATAAGATCTTCTTCGATCGCCATATCGAAACGGTAAGTCGCCGTGGTCACCTGCCAGTTATCATCACTGCGTGATACGCTAAAGCCCAGACGCTCGAGGATCTCGGTCACATCGGCATCGCTAATGTGATGACCCAATACGCGGTCTAGCTTGCTGCGACGCAGCAGGATGTCTGCAGGCTGAGGCAGATGCTCGTCGGCCTTTGCTTCGACCACAGGGCCGGCTTCGCCGCCACAGATCTCGAGTACCAAACGAGTGGCTCTGTCCATCACCTTGTGTTGCAGCTCAGGGTCGACGCCACGCTCGAAACGGTGTGACGAGTCAGTGTGCAGACCCAGGCGACGGGATTTACCCATGATCGCCAGCGGCGCAAAGAAGGCACACTCAAGCAGGATATCCTGAGTCTCGCCGGTCACACCCGAATATTCGCCACCGAACACACCGGCCAAGGCCAGCGCTTGGCTGTTGTCTGCGATCACTAGCGTGTCGTTTGGCACAGTGATTTCGTTGCCATCGAGCAGGGTAAGCTTCTCCTCACCATCGCCCAGACGGATCTGGATCTTGCTATCGATTTTGGCTAAGTCGAAGGCATGCATAGGTTGACCGAACTCGATCAACACATAGTTGGTGATGTCGACGATAGGATCGATAGAGCGAATGCCACTACGACGCAGCTTTTCCTGCATCCAGAGTGGCGACTGCGCCTTAACGTTTACATTCTTCACCACGCGGCCCAGGTAACGCGGGCACGCACTCGGCGCCTGGTTATCGATCTCGATAACATCATCGATGCTAGGTGCTACGGCTTCCCAGGTTGGCGCGACAACGGCTTGGCGGTTAAGTACACCCACCTCGCGAGCCAGACCCACCATGCCGAGGCAATCGGCGCGGTTAGCGGTAAGATCCACATCGATGATCGCATCATCGAGATCCAGGTACTCGCGAACATCCTGGCCAATCGGCGCGTCCAGCGGCAGCTCGATAATGCCATCACTCTCAATCTCTATGCCAAGCTCGCCATAGGAGCAAAGCATACCGAAAGAGGGCTGGCCACGTAGCTTGGCCTTCTTAATCTTAAAATCACCCGGCAGTACGGCACCCACCATGGCCACAGCCACTTTTAGGCCCTGACGGCAGTTTGGCGCGCCGCAGACGATATCGATCAACTCATCCTGACCGACGTTAATTTTCGTCACACGTAGCTTGTCGGCGTCTGGGTGCTGGCCACACTCGACCACCTCACCCACTACAACGCCCGAGAAATCACCGGCTACAGGGTCGACACCGTCGACTTCCAGGCCCGCCATGGTGATCTGATGTGACAAATCGTCACGACTAATACTTGGATTGACCCACTCACGAAGCCAAGACTCACTGAATTTCATTATTTACTCGCTCCGTTATTTGAATTGCTTAAGAAAACGTAGATCGTTTTCGAAGAATGAACGCAGGTCATTAACCCCATAACGCAACATAGAGAGGCGCTCAACCCCCATACCGAAGGCGAAACCTTGGTACTTCTCGGGATCGATGCCGACGCTGCGTAGCACATTCGGGTGAACCATGCCGCAACCCAATACTTCTAACCACTTGCCATTCTTACCCATTACGTCAACTTCGGCCGAAGGCTCAGTAAACGGGAAGTAAGAGGGACGGAAGCGTACTTGTAGATCTTCTTCGAAGAAGTTGCGCAGGAAGTCATGCAAGATCCCCTTCAACTCGGCGAAGTTAACATTTTCATCGACAAACAGACCCTCTACCTGATGGAACATAGGCGTGTGAGTCTGGTCATAGTCATTACGGTAAACGCGGCCCGGAGAGATGATACGCAGCGGCGGCTTTTCCGTTTCCATGGTGCGGATCTGCACGCCCGAGGTCTGGGTACGCAGCATCAGCTTAGGATTAAAATAGAAGGTATCGTGGTCGGCACGCGCCGGATGATGCTCGGAAATATTCAATGCATCGAAGTTATGGAAATCATCCTCGATTTCTGGCCCCTGCTTGACGCTAAATCCAAGCTCACCAAAGAAGGTTTCAATACGTTCGATGGTACGGGTAACCGGGTGCAGACCACCGTTGTCGATGCGACGTCCAGGCAGGGTCACGTCGATACTCTCGGCGCTCAGCTTAGCTTCAAGCTCCTGAGCCTTTAGGCCTTCGATACGCTCGGATAGCTTTTGCTGTACCGCTTGCTTAGCCTGGTTGACCGCCTGACCAAAGGCCGGCTTCTCCTCAGGACTCAGCTTACCCATCATCTTCATCATGTCGGTGATCTTACCCTTCTTACCCAGGTAATCGACACGAAGGTCATCGAGGGCTTTCAGATCATCTGTCCCTTCGATTGCCTGCAAGGCCTGCTCTACGATTTCTGTTAACTCTGACATCATCTCTTCCAGTACGCCCGCCCTCACACTGAGAGCCAAGACTTTCTATATGCTGACTATTTAATCTTTACGAAAATAGAAAAAGAGACAAATTTTACGTGACCATAAGACGTTTGACTAGGGCTTATTTGGTATTTTTCTAACGAAATCCGTGAGAAAAGGCCATGCAAGCGGAGCAACAAACTCAGATAGGCTAAAAAGCCATCCCAAAATGTAATTTTGATTCGCCGCGATCACAGCAAGCATGTACACTTGAGCCGTACCTTATTTAACAATAACGATAAAAACCCAGTACAAATAAACAACAAACAAACGCCCTGTGACGAAATTCTCGTTAAGTAATCCATTTGTGATCCGATAACGAGATCATCCCCTGGCGACAGAGAAAAGCTATGAGAGAAGTAAAGTTTCGATGGATAGATCAATATCTTATCCATATGACCCTGAAAACCAAGTTCACCATATTGGCAATCATCCCCATCATCACCCTCATGGGGCTTTCCTATATTCTTTATGGACAGTTCAATAGCCAGCTTAAACTGAGTCACCAACAGAGTGCCCTGGCTGACGCCCAGAAGATGGCGGAACTTATCGACCTGAGTCTGCAATATGTTGCGGACGACAAGGCCGATAACTATCAGCAGGCGCTCATCAGTGCCGGCTTTGCCGACCGCCAGTCGTCACTGAGCACCAAGGCGAGTCGCCTGGTAGACAACGGCGGCGGCACCTTAATGCAGGGGGACTCCCTGACGGCATACAGCGGCGCCGCAAGCGCTAATCTGGCGGCTAAGACAGAGGTGACAGATCTCGACAAGGTGCTCAGCTCGGCCCAGAGCATCGTCATCATCAGCCTAGTGGCACTCATTTTGGTCATTCTGATCAGCAGCTACTATATCTCCACCTTTGTCGGCGGCGCCCTCTACACTAACGTGATGGCGCTCAAGCGAGCGGCCGATGGCGACCTCACAGGGCGATTAAACTTCTTCGAGGTAAAGGACGAGTTCAGCATTCTGGCAGTAAGCATAGATACCCTAGTCGAGCGTCAGCATCAGCTGGTGAGCCGCATGACCCAGGCCAGCAGCCAGATCCGCACCGTGGTGCAGGCCTTCAGACAGACGGCCCAGGAGGGACAGACCCTGGCCGCCGAGCAGCGTCAACACCTGGACTCACTGGCCACCGCCATGGAAGAGATGACCGCCGCGGTAAAAGAGGTCGCCCGCAATGCCGAGCAATCCTCCAATGAGACCCAGGAGGCTAACCAACAGGTAGAGGCTGGCTCGAAAGATATCGCCGTCACCGTCGAGGCAATTGGCGCTCTGGCCAACGAAATCGGTGATGCCTCAACCGCGGTGAATACCCTTAACGACAATGCCGCCAAGATCGACGAGGTGGTCACCACCATTAATGCCATCTCAGAGCAGACCAACCTGCTGGCCCTCAACGCCGCCATCGAGGCCGCCCGCGCCGGTGAGCAGGGCCGAGGCTTCGCCGTGGTTGCCGATGAGGTGAGAACCCTGGCCGGACGAACCCAGGCCGCCACAGTTGAGATCAAGTCGATGATCGAGGCGCTGCAGTCAGGCTCTCAGGCACTGACACAGGTGATGAAACGCACGGTCGAGAAGGCCCAAGACGGTAAGCAGCATGTGCTGGAAACCGGCGAAGATCTCAAGGCCATCGCCCATCACAGTGAGCGGGTGTACGAGATGAGCGTGCTGATCGCCACCTCCGCCGAGGAACAATCGGCCGTGGCCAACGAGATCGCTACCAATCTGATGGAGATCCGCAATCAATCTCATGATGTGGAGCAGTCAGCCAATCAGTCGGTCTCGGGCTGTGATGAACTGCACGCCACCGCCGAGCAGCTCGATCAGCTGCTGGTCGGGCTGAAAATCTAGTCAGTTTAGCAGCTTAGGGTGGCCACTCGTCACCCTAAGCAAGCTTCATAAGAGTTTAATCCTTTCTCATTTTGATTTAATCTTGATCTATCACTAATGCATGAATGGATCACAAGCCCCTATGGTCGCCAATGAGAAAGACGAGGCCAGCTCATTTAATACTCAGTGGAAGAATAGCCTTACCTTTAAATTCACCATAGTCCAATTTGTGGTCGCGGTCCTGATCATCGCCTCAAGCATCTGGTTGATCTTCTCAACCGAAAAGAATCATCACATGGACACCCAGCTCTCCCTCAGCCAAAACTATGGCCTGGCGGTTATTGAGCAGCTACAACAAGTCACCTCCAAGATCGAGACACTGGCCAACACCATAGGCATAGTGGGCGAAACCTATCGCGGCGAAGATGAGGTGGTGAAAGAGCTTATCCCTTCCCTGCTCGATATCGGCGAGCGCCATCAGTTGATCGCCGGCGGCGGGATCTGGCCCGAGCCCGGCATGTTCGGTAAACAGAAGACGCGCAACAGCTTCTTCTGGGCACGGGACAAGCATGATGAGTTTCAGTATCTAGACAACTATAACAGCGCCAATGACCCAGGCTACCAACAGGCTTTCTGGTACCTGCCGGCAAAATATTTCCAAGATGGCCATACCCACTGGTCGAAATCCTATGTCGACCCCTACACCAAGGAGGTGATGATCACCGCCTCTGTGCCCATGCGCGCCGATCACAGCTTTATCGGTGTGGCCACCGTGGACATTGCCCTTAGCGGCCTGGATAAACGCTTTAACTTCTCGGACCAAAATCCCCTCTCCAAGGGCTATATTCTGGCGCTGGACAGCTATAACAATCTGCTGGCCGATCCTTTCGATAACGCAGATACGGGTCAATCCGCCATGCTCGGCCGGCCACTGTCTCAACTGGTCCAGCGCTACCCGCAACTTGCCCCCATCGCCAAGCGCATAGCATCTATGGATCAAGCATTTAGTCAACAGATCATGGCCAGTCCTGCCTATCGCCCGGAACAGCTGGAAAAAATACTGGCACAGACGCCCAGAGCAGAGCGGGAGCGATTAACGACACTGATCAACGCCTCGATTAAGGGTAGCCATGGTAAGGCGCCCATAGTGACCCTGGAACTGAAGAGCGAACCCCTGTTCGACGAGCCCGTGCTGGTGTCGATTCTGACCATGGCCCAGACCCAGTGGAAGATCATCTTAGTGACGCCATTATCGAGCCTCGCATCCCAGGCCAATGCTATCGCGCTTAAAATAGGCGCCTTCCTGTTACTGGCACAGCTAGTTGCCCTGCTCATCTTGTTTATCTTCCAACATAAACTCTTTATCCGGCCAATCTTTCAGATCGTCTCGGCGCTGCAAAGCGGTAACCTTGGAAGGCTCGAACTCGATGCCAACAGACGTCAGGATGAGGTAGGCCAACTGGCTAAGGCCTTTATCGCCCGCAGTAATCAGCTGGAAATAGCCTACGCCAGCCTGGATGCCAGCAATCTCGCCCTGGAGCAGCAGTTGGCGATGCAACAGCTGGCGCAGCAGGAGTTGGAAACCAAGAAGGAGCTGATTAATTCCCTCCTCAATGCGTCGCAGAACCTTATCTGCATCAAGGACACCCATGGCCGCTACTCCCTGGTCAACGACAAGTTCTGTGAGGTGATGGGCATAGAGAGAACCCGTGTCATCGGCATGCGCGACAGCGATCTCTATCCGGCGCATATTGCCGAGATCATCAATCATCACGACCATATCTTCTTAGATAGCGATCAGGCCCAGAGCTTCGAACAGCCCATGCCGACCGTGCAGGGTGAGCGCATCTACCTGATCACCAAATACCCGATCAAAGACAAGGATGGCAACATCATCGCCCTGGGCGCCATGGCGGTGGACATCAGCAGCCTAAAGACCAAGCAGGCCGAACTTGAACAGACCATCAAGTTGCAGTCGGCAAGAAATGCCGAGTTAAGGCAGGCATTAGACGCCAAGCCCCAGGCCGCAGTGAAAGAAGGCGTTGCTCCCAAGGGGCTGGCGCAGCTAAAACAGATAGAGCTTGCCCAGCAAGCCATCTTGCCGCAGGTGTTACATCAGTTGCTGAGGCAGGAGCTACAGGC
Organism: Shewanella sp. Isolate7; assembly: GCF_022398425.1. NCBI lineage: Bacteria > Pseudomonadati > Pseudomonadota > Gammaproteobacteria > Alteromonadales > Shewanellaceae > Shewanella > Shewanella sp. Isolate7. Next base: position 40,576 of record NZ_JAKEVJ010000030.1, read on the forward strand.
ACTAGAGCATATCTTTATTTTGCTACGTCAAATGGATGCCGGCGATATCGATGAGGCCAAGCTCGCCAAATTTACCGAGGCACTGACCAGCCAGATAGATATCATACGTCATGGACAATCTTTGATCAGCGCAGACATCACTGATATTCGCGCCACTGTGGCCGACCTCTTTCTTCAGGACTTGGTCGCTATGCTCAGCCCGCAGCTCATCGCCAAGGAGGTCGAGGTGCAGATCGACTGCCCCCATCATTTGACACTTCCCATCTCGCCCTGGCACTTCTTGGTGCTTTGTCACAGATTAATCGGCAACAGCCTGCAACATGCCTTTCCCGAAAATCAGGCACTAAATCGGCCCAAACGGCTCGTTATTGGTATTGGCTACCATGAGGGCCGACTCACCCTGACCCTAAGGGATAACGGCGTAGGGATAAGTCAAAACCGACTAGAGAAGATGTCACATGCGCTCGCAAACAATAGTGAAGGACAAGGCTCACTCATTAGCATCAATCACTGGCTCAAGGCTCAATTCAATGGCAGACTCACGCTCAGCAGTCAGAGCGCGCAGTTTACCGAGCAGGTCTGCGAGCTGGAACTCGATAAGGCATAAAAAAATCCCCGCATGTATTCACATCCGGGGATTAGACTTTTCGATTAGTACGCTTTAGTGGTCAACAGGCCCTAATAGCTCACTGAGCCACATTGACCAGATAGTGGCCCTGCAACCAGTTACGACCGATTAACAGCTTGTTGGTCATCTTGGTACGGTCTCTGAGATTCACCTTGACCTTATATTCTCTCCCCGGCTCGCCCACATTGAGTTCGACCATATAGCGCACCTCACTCCCCTGCGCGTTGCGAATGAGGGAGGTCTCGACGATACGGGCATGGACACGTTTTGTTTCACCTTTCTCATTTTCTGTGGTGAAAGAGAGCATCTTACCCACGTTTTGCTCCATGTCCGCTACGCCATTCTCCACCTTGAGATCGACCGCGTGCAGCGAATTTTCCACCGCGCCGGTATCGATACGGGTATCAAACAAGAGCCCGGTCTCTAAGATGCTGATGGGCGCTCTGGCGCCGATCAGGCGCTTTTCGGCCACATCCACCACATACTTGCCTTTAAGCCAATTACGGCCAACCAGCAGCTTGTAATCCATGTGGCTTCTATCTCTTAGGTTCACCTTGACCTTACGACTATCACCTGCAAAGCCGACGTGCATCTCTACCATATAGCGGGTCTCTGTCCCCTGAGAGTTACTCACGGTAGAGGTTTTGACTATCTTAGCGCTTAGACGCTTACGCTCACCGGCGGCAGTTTCAGTGGTAAACCAGACCGTCTTACCCACGTTATCTTGCATCTTAGCTGCACTGCCCCCCTGGATCTCAAGGTCGAAGGCGTGCAGAGAGGTGTTACCGGCGCCGGTATCGATACGCGCCTGAAAGACGAGTCCGGCCTCATCGACCGACATCATAGCCGTCTGGCCGATCACGGCTTTATCTGCGCCATAGGCTGGTGCCAGAAGAAAAAATGCCACTAAGATCAAAATTCTAAACATAAAAAATATCCTAATCCCTATGAAACAAAGCCGACTAAGTGTCGGCTTCTCTGGTATGTTAGTCCGGTGAACTCTCTCCCAGCCAGCGCAGCGCCTCATCGGCCGCCTGACGGGCAAACACCTTGACCGGACACGGTGCCATATAGGCCATCACTTTAGCAGTATTGGCCACCCATTCGCTATCTGTGATGATGGCGACTCTGGAAAAGTCAGTCAAATGAAAGAAGCCTAATTTGGCATCATCCCACAAGGTCTCAACAGAAACCCCTTCAAATGCTTCACTAAATTCATACCAGAGTTTAATGGTTGAGTGATCTTGTAACTTTGACTCGATTGCCGGCACCAGAGTCTCGTCGTAGTCGGCGCGAGAGAGTACGCCCCTCGCCTTAACGGCCACGATATCATGGTGAAACCCCGAAAGCAGTTCGATCATCACTCGCTCCTTATAATACCAATCGTAATAAACAATTGATCATTCTAGCTTGTTAAAACGCTCGATAACTGTATTAGGGAAGGTGCGAATAAGTCCCGTGCTTGCTCTGCGTGTGCTTAAAGTGGATAGATGCTAGGCACAGTTTGCAGCGAATGGCCCTAGTCCTTCGCAAGAACTGTAACGCAGCAAATACCGCTGTAAGCCTCGCCCTGCGGGGCTTTGATAGCAACACCATTTCGGCGTTATTCAACTTCAGCAGGCCTCGGCATGCCCTCAGTTGAATGCCTTGAACTGTCGCTGCTATCAANGTGCTTGCTCTGCGTGTGCTTAAAGTGGATAGATGCTAGGCACAGTTTGCAGCGAATGGCCCTAGTCCTTCGCAAGAACTGTAACGCAGCAAATACCGCTGTAAGCCTCGCCCTGCGGGGCTTTGATAGCAACACCATTTCGGCGTTATTCAACTTCAGCAGGCCTCGGCATGCCCTCAGTTGAATGCCTTGAACTGTCGCTGCTATCAAAGCCAGAGCTGTGCGACGACTTGTTCGCACCTTCCTTAGCATTTTTAATTGTAGAATAACTACTTATCTAAAAATCCTGCTTTGTTCTCAAGCGTTTTTCCTGCGCTATTGCTGATCACATGTTTACTGTGATTGGTATAACTTAATAAACAAAATGATAGACGAAAAGACAGAACAGAGTACAGGTACAGATACAGTGCACCAAATGCTCACTGAAATTGGGCCCTAATCGAATGTACCTGTAATGGCGCATAAACTGTACGCCTAACCAGACCAGGATAAAGGGCACAAAGGGCAATGAGATGACGAACGGAATAAACCCCCAGCCAAACCCCAAGGCATTGGCACTAAAGATCTGAAAAACGACCCAAAACAACACCAGTATCCCATAGATAACAAAGTGTTGTTTACTGATAGAGGCTGCAGACATGCACACAAATTCCCAATTTCGCTCTAATGCTAACAGTAGGAATAAAGACTGACATTCTCAAGCAGTGAGTTGTAAACACCTGTTTCGGATTGCAAAAGCTAAGCTTGCATCTTGGCAATTTCCTGATCGAACAGATTTTTGATCAGTCCAGAAAACTCGGTAATAAACAGGGTCTGTTCTTGAGTGGCATTGTGATTGGCCACCTTGGCTAAGATCTCTTCTAAGTCATAGACGATGGCGTCGACTTCGCGAATCACCATGTTGCGCTCGGCGAAGGTTAGGGACGGATTTTGGCTACACACCATAATGATCTGTGCTGCCAGCTGCTCCTCAAACAGTTCCATGACGGTGTCACCCGCAACCCCACCGGCTTCGGAAGACTCAAACAGGCCTAGATGCTCGGTAAGATATTGTATTAGATGTATGTATCCGTCTTTATCAGTAACCATTTTTTACCCTAAACACACGACTTATATATGAGCATGGTATAGCCCATGCTCAATATCCAGTTTCTACCGCCATTATGATATAAATCGAGTATTCGATCTCGTTGTTAGTGCACGTTTTTCTATCGCTTTAAGGTCAGAACGAAAGAAACTGGTACCGCCTTGCTGATAGCGGGTAGACCGGCCAGCTCTCTGAGCTTCTCCACCCCAGGGGTCAGGCCAAAGTCACCGGCATTCACCACCAAAGGCGCCTCGCTCGCCACCATCAACTTATCACTGGCCACCTTGGCCACGCTGACCATAACCGGCATGGTCTGCGTCTTGCCATGCAGGCTCACTTTGGCATCGACACTCATGGACATGATGCTCCCCACACTCGCCTTATCGATCGCCTGCCCGTCGAGACTAGCACTTAACTCAACACTCGGGTACTGTGCGGTGTCGAACAATACCTCTTTCATGCGCTGATCGCGGATCTCCACATTGGTGACCACGCTATTGAGCGGAATTGACAGACTAAAGGCGCCGGCATCACTAAGCGTGCCGGAAACTTGACTAAAATGGTGCACCTCGGCGATGTCGCCTTTCTTGATTGAGATAAAGTTAACCCGCGAGCCCTGGTTACTCACCTGCCAATCGGCCGAATAGGCGTTTAAGCTTAACATCCCAAGTCCTGCTGCCATGATCAGTGTTTTCATTTTACGCTCCATTTTTAACCTTAAGTCCGTCGAAACCTCTGCGAAGAAAACCCAGCTAGTTTAATGATTAGCAAGGTAATCTTATCTATATTAGCCTAATACAAAAGATTATGAACCACTAATATTGCTACCAATAAAAAAGCCCTAACTCGGTTAGGGCTCTTAACAAGTGAATGACAGCCTGTCAGTTAGGCAGCGTCTAGGCCTTCTTCTTTGCCTTTGCTTTAGGCTTAGCCTTGGCTTCGCTGACCCACTTACCATCGATATATTTCGCCGTCCAACCGGTCGCCTTGCCATCGACCTCAGTTGCTACGTACTGCTCCTTGGTCTTACGGCTAAAGCGCACAACCGCCTTGTTGCCGTCATCATCGGTCACAGGCGCATCGGCCAGATACTGATACTTAGGCCATAGAAGCTCACGGTACTTCACCAGTTCCTCAACCAGTGGCGCCCGAGTCTCGCGGGATTTAGGGAAGGTGCTCGCGGCCATAAAGATCCCCGCGGCGCCGTCTCTCAGCACGAAATAGCCGTCTGACTTAGTGCATTTAAGCTCTGGTAGATGAATAGGGTCCTCTTTTGGCGGCGCTACTTCACCGTTTTTCAACAGTTTACGAGTATTCTTACACTCGCTATTGGTGCAGCCAAAATACTTACCGAAACGGCCATTTTTCAGCTCCATATCATTGCCACAGCGGTCGCATTCGATAATTGGCCCTTCGTAGCCCTTGAGCTTGAACTGACCCTGCTCGACCTCGTAGCCATTACAGATAGGATTGTTACCACACACATGCAGCTTGCGCTTCTCATCGATGAGATAACTGTCCATGGCCGTGCCACAAACGCCACATCTGTGTTTGGCCCGCAGCGCATCTGTCTCGGCATCTTCGCTGTTTTCGCTGACGGCCTCTTCACCCGGTGTCAGGTTCATGGTGGTCTTACAGCGCTCTTTCGGTGGCAGTGCATAGCCTGAGCAACCTAGGAACACGCCTGTTGTGCCCGTACGTATGCCCATTGGGCGTCCACAGGTAGGACAGGCGATATCGGTCAGCACCATCTCGTTAGGGCGCATGCCGCCCTCTTCCGGTGGTAGCTCGGCCTTTTCAAGCTGTGCGGTCAGGCCCTTGTAGAAGTTGTCTAGCACCTTCTTCCATTCAAGCTGGCCCTGGGCCACATTATCCAATGTCTGTTCCATGCCGGCGGTGAAATCGTAACTCATCAGCTCTTCGAAGCTGCCGATAAGGCTCTCGCTCACGATCTCGCCCATCTTCTCGGCGTAGAAACGACGATTCTCGACCTTCACATAACCACGATCTTGAATGGTAGAGATGATAGTCGCATAGGTAGATGGACGACCGATGCCGCGCTTCTCTAGCTCTTTCACCAGTGATGCTTCACTATAACGCGCCGGCGGCTTAGTGAAGTGCTGCTTGGGCGCCAACTCCTCGAGGGTCAACACATCGCCTTCGGCAACCAGCGGCAGAGTATTGTCTTCCTCGTTTTTCTTCTTAAGGGCGGTCTGAACTCGGGTCCAACCGTCAAACTTAAGGGTACGGCCACTGGCCTTGAGTTCGTAATCCCCTGCGGTCACCGCCAGGCGAGTCGCATCATATTTAGCTGGTGTCATCTGACAGGCAACGAATTGGCGCCAGATCAACTCATAGAGACGCTGAGCATCTCTTTCCATATCGGTGAGGCTGCTGGCACTGACGTTGACATTGGACGGACGGATCGCTTCGTGCGCCTCCTGAGCCCCCTCTTTACTGCCATAACGTATCGGCGCATCGGGCAGGTACTTGTCACCATATTCCTTGCCGATCATGTCACGCACGCTATCCAGCGCTTCCTGACTCAAGTTGGTCGAATCGGTACGCATATAGGTGATGTGACCCGCCTCGTAGAGACGCTGGGCCATCATCATGGTCTTCTTAACGCCAAACCCTAGGCGAGTACTGGCCGCCTGCTGCAGCGTTGAAGTAATAAAAGGCGCCGAAGGCTTGCTCGAGGTCGCTTTGACTTCGCGGCTACTGACCTGATACTTGCTATCTGTCAGTGCGTTAACCGCAACCATGGCTTGGCTTTCGTTTACAGGGTTAAAGTTTTCCCCATTAAACTTGGCCACCTGCATCTTAAGCCCTTCGTTACCTAGGGTGGTTAGCTGCGCATGAATGTCCCAGAACTCTTCTGGCACAAACGCCTTAATCTCGCTTTCGCGCTCAACCACCAAGCGAGTCGCAACAGATTGCACACGCCCGGCAGAGAGGCCGCGGGCCACTTTCTTCCAAAGCAGGGGCGAAACCATAAAGCCTACGACACGGTCGAGGAAACGTCTCGCCTGCTGGGCATTTACCATGTTGGTGTTGAGCTGCGACGGATGACTGAATGCCTCTTGAATCGCACTCTTGGTGATCTCATTGAAGACGACGCGCTGATAGCGCTCTGGGTCTCCACCAATCACCTCTTGAAGATGCCATGCAATTGCCTCCCCCTCTCTATCCAAATCGGTTGCGAGGAAGATATGATCTGCATTTTCAGCAAGTGACTGTAACTCTTTGACGACTTTCTCTTTGCCCGGCAGCGTCTGATACTTAGCCTTCCAGCCTCGCTCGGGGTCGACCCCCATACGGGCAACCAAGGCTTTTTTCGCTTTGTCTGCCTTATATTTAGCCTTCTCTTCGGGGGACATCTTGCGCACTTCGGCGGGCGATTTCGTCGACGAACTGGCGTCACTGGAGGAGGAAGTCGGGAGATCACGGATGTGACCTACACTCGATTTTACGATGTAATCTTTGCCGAGATATTTGTTAATAGTCTTGGCTTTGGCCGGTGATTCGACAATAACTAGCGATTTACCCATAGAATGATCTGCGCCAAAAAGTCTCAAAATTCTGTAAATTGGCTCCATATATAGAGGGTTGTATCAATAGTTTCAAGCTAATCCCTGTTTTATTTGTTACGGCGAGCCAATTTTTAACCGTTTTTGAAAAAAATGTGAAAAATAATATTGCGTAATTAAAAACTAATATTTCATTATTCCCCAACTAGCAAGCAATACTTATGCATTTCTGAGCCAATATCACAGATAAGGCCCCAATCCCCTAGCTTGTTATGCCCTAAAGCTCAAGTATACTGGGGCACAAATTCAACGAATTACGGCGCCATCGCTAACCTGTTTTGGCGCCTATTAAAGCAATAATAACTTGAAGGATATGCAATGAAGCATTACGAAGCGAACTTTGATGGACTCGTCGGACCGACACATAATTATGCGGGCCTGTCATACGGTAATGTGGCTTCTTTAAATAACGCCGCCGCAATATCCAGCCCTAAGGCGGCTGCGAAGCAAGGACTCAAGAAGGCCAAGGCCCTCGCCGACTTAGGCCTGGCCCAAGGGATGCTTGCCCCTCAGGAGCGCCCTGATATCCACACTCTGCGCCGAATCGGTTTTTCTGGTACAGATGCCGAAGTATTAAATAAAGCCGCAAAACAGGCTCCTGCGCTTCTCAGAGCCTGCTGCAGTGCCTCAAGCATGTGGACAGCCAATGCCGCGACCGTGTCACCGAGTGCCGATACCCATGATGGTAAGATCCATTTCACCCCGGCAAACCTGGTAGACAAACTGCATCGCAGCATAGAGCCGGTGACAACGGGCAACATACTCGCCGCCACCTTCAATAATTCCCGCTACTTCCATCACCACCAGCATCTGCCTGAGCATGTGAGTTTCGGTGACGAAGGCGCGGCTAACCACACACGCCTGTGCAACGAATATGGGCATGCCGGCATCGAACTCTTCGTCTACGGCCAGGAAGCGACTAACCCGAGTGCGCCTAAGCCCAAAAAATATCCGGCGAGACAGACACTAGAGGCCTCACAAGCCATCGCCCGCCTGCATCAACTCGATGATGAAAGCAGCGTCTTCATCCAACAGAACCCTGATGTCATCGACCAAGGCGTATTCCACAACGATGTGATCGCCGTGGGTAACCAAAATGTGCTCTTCTATCACGAGCAGGCCTTTGTCGATACGCAAAAGAAACTGGCGGAGATTCAAGACAAGTTCAACGGTCACGAACTGCACTTCGTTGAGGTGCCTACCGCCAAGGTGGGCATTCAGGATGCGGTGAAGAGCTACCTGTTCAATACCCAAATCGTTACCCTGCCAAACGGCGAGATGGCTATCATAGCGCCCACCAACTGTCAGGAAAATGAGGCCGTCCATGCCTACCTTAATGAGCTGGTCACCTTGGGCACACCGATCAAGCAGGTGCACTATTTCGACGTGAAGCAAAGCATGCAAAACGGCGGCGGCCCTGCCTGTCTACGCCTGCGTGTCGCCATGAACGAGACAGAGCTTGCCGCCGTCAACCCCAATACCCTGATGACAGATGAGCTGTTTAACAGGCTCAACCTCTGGGTCGACAAGCACTACCGCGATCAGCTCGCCATAGAAGACCTTGCCGATCCACAGCTCATCGTCGAGTCGCGCACCGCGCTAGATGAACTGACACAGATCATGAAGCTAGGTAGCGTGTATCAGTTCCAGAAGTAAATTTTAACGTTACATAAAATTGAAAAAGCCATCTGAAAAGATGGCTTTTTTAATGCCAAAACTAGCGAATTACTTTAGGAAGTCGATGAATCATCGACTCAATAAAAAAGGCGCTTTAAGCGCCTTTTTTAAATAGAGGATATTAGAGAATATTAACTCCAATCGAGACTACCTGGGTAATCAGTCCACCAGGTGTTTCCACTTCGACGATAAACACACCCGTGTTAGGTTCATCTTCCCCCTTCAAGGTAACCGTAAATTCACGGCCACCATTATAGTTAGAACTTGGCCAGACATATTCGGCATTGCTTACCACAGAACCGGCACTCGTCTTAAAGCGAACCTTAGAACCTGCAGGCATCTGTTGGTTATGTAAATCTGAGATGGTAAAGGAAACACTGGCGGCGCCCTTACCTACTATATTGATGCTGCCACCATAATGATCGCCATCTTTATCGCTGATCAGAATATCATCGGCAGCGGTCGCATAGGCAGTGCTGCCCGACATCACAATAACCAGGCTACGACGCACATAGAGTGACTTGGCGCCGTCCGCACCACAGTTTGATGAATTATCAACAAACTCAGGTGGAGTACTGCCTGTTGCGCAAAGAACACCGTTATATTTACCATCTTTGATGTCAAAAATGCCATTAGAATTAAAGTCAATCGGCTCTTCATTTTCACCACCAATTTGCCCGCCCTCCTGCTGCGGGTTAAACAGACCATCTTCATTGTAATCTTTATAGGCATCGGTTAGATCGAACGACTGACCCGTTACATCTTTACCATTGGTAAACTCAGCCATTTCCGAGGCGTCGAAGCGGCCATTACCGTTAAGATCTGGAAAGGACTCTTCACCGATGGCCGTCGCTGTCACTGTGGCGCGGCCGCCATACATCTGGCCATAAACGTTGCCGTATACCCCAAGTGTCGGGTAATAGATCAACGCCGCACTCGGATTGCGAACCATAGCGCCGGCACCAGAGATGATGGTCTCACCTTCTGGGCGTGGCAATTGACTGGTCCAGGTCACTGAGCAGACACCATCAACCGTCTGACAAGAACCTCCAATTGAGCCACCTTCGGTAGTAAAATAAACGACTGTACCATTGGGTACTGGGTTGTTAAAGGCATCGGCCATACGCGCCGTCACAACCACCTCTGTGCCATCCTCGTCCCAACCTTCGGCATTAAGTACAGAGGCCGAAAGTGAGAAGCTGTCTTGATCAGGAATGCCGGTTGAGACGATTAACTGACTCGACTGACTAGAGATTGCAGGTACCGCACCATTATCAACAGTCGCGGTAACACGCAGTGATGTAGCCACAGTACCTGTAGTGACAACCGTCTGAACAATACCATTATTATTGGTGGTAGCCTGCAGAGGTGAGATGTCTACGCCACCCACCTTAGTGTTGAGCGAAAACAATACATTCTGGTTAGGAACAGGGTTACTGTTCTTATCCAGCACCTTGAATTTCACCACAGAAGACTCTACGCCGCCCGTTCCTAAGATGGCGATATTCTGTGGCGTTGCCGAGTCAAATACGATACTACCGACATCGGCTTGCAGCACACTAAGCGTACCAGTTGCCGAAAGACTGATGCCGCCAGCACTTGCCGTAACATTGATCTGGTCTTCACCCACACACCCCTGAGCTCTATAGGTCGATGTTGCTACGCCATTGCTCGATGATACCGGCGAGCTAATCTCGGCCTGAGCAGGAATCTTGGTCGCACAGGTTGAGGAGAAATTAACATCGACAGGCTGAGTAAAGGGATTTCCCTTATCATCTTGAATCAGAACTGAGATCGTTGCGGTACCACCTGCAGAAAGAGTTGCGGTACTAATCTCGGCCTTACCCTGTACAAAAGGATCGCCGCTACCCATCACCACATTTGTCGCGCCGACAACAACGATAGTCTTACCGACTTCATTAGTTGACAAACTGGCGGTGACTTCACCTGCCCCTAAGGAGCTGCCCGCGTAGATATCAACTGTCGCCTTTCCTTCAGAATCGGTCACGGCCGTCTTGATTGGGAGATCACCAATAGTCGTCGCAAACGTCACAATTGTAGGCTTAGTAATGCCCGTTACTGTTGCTGTGATTTTCCCTGGCTCAAGGATGCTGATAGATTGAATAGGGTTACCGGCACCGTCGGTAAGGGACACTGAAACTTGCGCTCCACCTCCGGCTTCACCGCCATCACCCACCATGGTGACGTTCAGCGATGCACTCTCGCCAGAGCTAGTGGTTGCAGTAATGGTTGCGCCGGTATTGATGGCCGCCGTGTCCAGACGCACCTTGGCAATACCGTCTGCATCGGTCGCTACCTCGCCCGTGCCGGGAGAAAAAGTACCATAAGTATCATTGTTTAGACTAAATGATACTAAGGTACTAACAGCTGCTCCGGTCGAATCTTTCACCTTAGCGGTGATCATCGCAGGTTCAGCCACTGAGATCTGCGTATTATCGATAGATAATTCAATAGAGATAGTTGGCGGCGTCGGCGTACCACCCGAGCCATCGTCTGTGACATTCCCCCCACCGCTACAGGCGACAATAAAAAGCATAAATAAATATGAGGTAAAAACTTTAAACGCTGACTTCATTGTCAGACTCCCTGTTACTCAGATTATCATTGAAAGCATCTGCTTATTACTTATAGGCTAACATTACACAATTTTCCCATAACTTTTCCATCACTAATCGCAATTAAGAGCCTAAAAGTGACAAAAACTTTAACTATTTAGCCATTTCATCACCTAGGGTTTCTTGCTAGGCTTTAGGTGCAAATTGAAAAGCATAAAAATAATACAGGAAGCACTATGGCTGGCACGCAAAACAAAAAAATTGGCCTCACCGGAAAAATACTCATAGGTATGGCTGGCGGCATTTTAATCGGGCTACTGCTACGCAGTTTCTTTCCCGGAAGTGAGTTTATCCAAGAATATATTACTGACGGCCTACTCAACGTCGTCGGCAGTATTTTTATCTCAAGTTTACAGATGTTGGTCGTCCCTTTAGTTTTCATCTCCTTGGTATGCGGCACCTGTTCATTAAGCGACCCATCATCCCTTGGCAGACTCGGCGGAAAAACCATCGCTTTTTATCTATTTACCACGGCTATCGCCCTCTCAATGGCCATTCTGGTTGCCCTGCTCGTCCATCCTGGAAACGCCTCACTAGCAGCAGAAAACATGCAGTACAGTGTTAAGGAGGCCCCTAGCCTTTCCAATGTATTGATCAACCTCGTTCCCCGTAACCCGATACAAGCGATGACAGAGGGGAATATGCTGCAGATCATCATCTTTGCGGTGATATTTGGCTTTGCTATCTCTCATATTGGCGAACGCGGCAGACGCGTATCGGCATTATTTAACGACTTAAATGAAGTGATCATGCGCGTGGTCACCCTCATCATGCAACTGGCCCCCTATGGTATATTTGCCCTCATGGGTAAACTTGCCTTAACCTTGGGTCTGGAAACCTTTGAGAGTGTGGTTAAATATTTCGCAGTGGTGTTGGCAGTATTATTAGTGCACGCCTTTGTAAGCTATCCCGTACTATTAAAACTCTTCTCCGGATTAAGCCCCATCACCTTTATTCGTAAACTGCGAGATGTGCAGCTGTTCGCCTTTAGCACGGCAAGCTCAAATGCCACACTGCCGGTCACCCTTGAGACCGCAGAGCACCGCCTTGGGGTCGATAACAAGGTCGCCTCATTTACTCTGCCCCTCGGCGCAACCATAAACATGGACGGCACGGCGATTATGCAAGGTGTCGCCACAGTGTTTATCGCCCAGGTATTTGGTATCGATCTCACCATCACCGATTACGCCATGGTAGTGGTAACCGCAACCCTAGCCTCTATCGGCACCGCAGGTGTTCCTGGTGTCGGCCTTATCATGCTAGCTATGGTGCTCAATCAGGTGGGTCTGCCGGTCGAAGGTATCGCCCTTATCATGGGGGTCGACAGATTGCTGGATATGGTACGCACAGCCGTTAACGTTACCGGCGATTCGGTAGCGACGGTTATCATCGCTAAATCGGAAAATGCCTTTAACCAAGCAACATTCGATGATCCTCAGGCGGGTAAGACGGCAGGCAGCTTCGTCGATCAGGTAAATGCCGAGCTGAAAGAGTAAAGCCTAATACAGGCTTTAAACCGGCACATTAAAAACGAAAAAAGGCGTCCAACGGACGCCTTTTTGTTATCTGTGCACTTCAAGAGCCTCGCTAAAACAGCCTCATCAAATGCAACCCTAGCCCTATCGTTCCCAATAGGCTTCTTCTAAGCTGTCTTCCCGCTCTGGCAGACCACGAGACAAGCGTGGACTGTGCTGAGCCAGCACCTCATAGGCCACGCGGTTGGCATACTTACAGATCTGTGAGAAAGAGGAATAACACAGGCCATCGCGCTTATGCTTACTCGAACCCGGCACATTAGCCTTGTGATAGGTATTAGAGGCAAGGTCGTGCAGCAGCGCCGCCAATGCCCCGTCACCCGCGCCATTAGTGTTACGGATAATTTCGGGGCCACCCATGTAAGGCGAGATATGGGCAAACACCTTGATCGGTGTCTGGCAATCACGCTTTAGCTTGGGCCTTGAGAACTCATAACGGTTAAATTCTGGGATCGCACCTGGCAGCAGAGTATGGCTGGTTTCACGCTTCTCCGAATCCTCGGTATAACCTGAGGTATAGAGCCCCAATGGCCCCGCGGTGGTGAGCACCATATCACACCACTCAAGCGCGGCATTGCTGGCGCTCAAGGGATCTTTAAAGCCGGTCAGGGCTTCGCCTTCATCTTCGTTCATCGCAAGAATAGTGACATTTTCCTTAATGAATTCTATCCACCACTGCGGATCTTCTTCGATGAGGAAACGTGTACCTAACGTCAGCACCACTGGAACCTCAGCGGCCTTGGCATATTCAATGGCTTTTAACGCCGCATCGGTGATCTTGTCGCCTCCACTGGCGCGCATCAGGTAGGCCGTCAGCACTAACGCCGAAGAGGTTTGCACTATCTCCTGGTCGATATATTCTGGCGTCAGCTTATCCATCGAACCCTTGCTGATGGCGAAGGTGCGCTCGCCACATTCAGATATCAAGGTAAAGCAACGGCCAATCGCCCCATCGACCGGCTGCAGAAAATTAAGATCCACTTTAGATGAAGTGTTACACAGATAGCGATAGGCGTAGCTGCCCACTTCGATATGGTTACTCATCACGCCAAACAATACCGAGCGATCGTCGGCCAGGATAGAATAGTTGTGTACCGTGTTACCTATGGTACCGCCGGCAAACTCATCGCTGATCAGCTCAGAAGTTTTCAGTTCGGTATAGAGCTGATGCGCCTTCTCGTCATCGATAAGTGTCGAGTTTCCTTTCGGTAAGGCGTAACGACTAAGCAACTCGTCACCCACTTTGGCCTCGATATCGACAAGCGTCTGATCGATTCCACTGATGTGGGTAGAAATATGCTGCGGTTGCAGTGTTAACTGCGCCAATAATGGATCGCGATTCTTAACTGGAAAGTAATGTTTCGACTTACGTTGACCGGGAAACTTCATAAGGAACTCACTCTAATGCATCCATGCAGAATCAAATAAGAATAGGCAGCACACTAGACCCCCTTAGTCTGCTGTCTATCAGGCCGCGTGGTGATTAATGCAACACGGGCACCTTCGCCAAAAAATTCGGCGGCGGATCGTACCATATAAAATAGCATCGGGCAGTGATTTATGCCGTTAACACACGATTCTTTGCTTAAGATTTAAGCCAACCGGCCGCCTGCTCGGTAACTAGGTCTACCAGTAATTGCATATGAGCCTCATCATCGTTCAGGCAAGGAATAAAATGATAGGCCTCGCCGCCCGCCTCGATAAAGCTCTCTTTGCCGCCAATCGAGATCTCTTCAAGCGTCTCTAAACAATCTACCGCGAAGGCCGGGCAGAGAATATCCACTCGTTTAACCCCTTGGCTTGGCAGGCTCTCAAGCAGCGCGTCGGTTGCCGGCGTCAGCCACTCCTCTTTACCAAATTTTGATTGGAAACAGAGACGCCACTGGGATTCAGATAATCCTAATGCATCGGCCAATAGCTGGGCCGTTTGTTGGCACTGTGCCTGATAAGGGTCACCCTCGGTCACATAACGCAGTGGCACACCGTGAAAAGACATTAATAGGCAATCGCCCTGTCCCTTTTCTTGCCAGTGACGCCGCACAGAGTCAGCCAATGCCGCAATATAGGCTGGATGGTTAAAATATTCTTTACTAAAGCGCGTCTCGGGATAGTTACGACGTTGCTTGTAATCGCTGGCGATGGCATCAAATACCGGTGCCACTGTCGAGCAGGAATATTGTGGATACAGAGGGAGCACCACCAGGCGCTCGACGCCTTTGGCCAGCAGCTTATCGATACCCGCGCGCAACGAAGGATTGCCATAACTCATCCCCAACTCAACCGGAATATCACGACCATGACGCGCTTTAAGTATCTCGCTTAGCGCCTCACGTTGACGCTCGCTGATCACCATCAGCGGCGAGCCTTCTGGCCACCAGATAGACTCATAGAGCTTGGCCACCGCCTTGGGGCGAGTATTCAAGATGATGCCATTGAGTATGGGTTTCCAGATCCAGGGGCTTAAGTCGACCACGCGCGGGTCGCTTAGAAACTGTTTCAGGAACTGCCTAACATCTTTAGGGGTTGGCGTATCTGGCGTGCCGAGATTAACCAGCAAGACACCAAGCTTGGCGGGAGATAAGTTGTGGACTTTGTTCAAGAATTACTCTACTCATATTCTCTGACAAGGATAGCGATAGGCTAGCACCCACCCTGACATAAAAAAAGCCCACCTAGGTGGGCTTTTTCAAATATGAGAAGCAGCTCATTAAAGGAGCTGGCTTAGCCAATCGCCTTAACGATAGCCTCGCTCACGTCGCCAACACTCTGAGTGCCGTCGAACTTGTTGTAGGTCAGTTTGCCTTGCTCGGCAACCTTACCATAATACTCAACCAGTGGCTTAGTCTGCTCATGGTAGATGCCAAGGCGCTTACGCACAGTGCTCTCTTCGTCATCGGGACGAATCGCCAGCTCTTCGCCAGTCACATCATCTTTGCCTTCCACTTTAGGTGGGTTATAAACGATGTGATAAACACGACCAGAACCTGGGTGAACACGACGACCACTCATACGCTTAACGATCTCTTCGTCTGGCACGTCAATTTCAATCACGTGATCGATATCGATGCCGCTAGCCGCCATCGCATCGGCCTGAGGAATGGTGCGAGGGAACCCGTCAAGCAGGAAACCCTTGGCGCAATCGTCCTGGGCGATACGCTCTTTAACCAGTCCAATAATCAGCTCATCAGAAACCAACTGTCCTGCATCCATCACTTTCTTCGCTTCGAGACCCAGAGGCGTTCCCGCTTTAACGGCTGCACGGAGCATATCGCCCGTAGAAATTTGTGGCACGCCGTATTTTTCCATGATGAATTGGGCTTGAGTACCTTTACCGGCACCTGGGGCACCTAATAGCATAATGCGCATCTGAGAGTCCTCTTATTTCGCATAGATTTGATTATTAGTTTTATCATTGGGCGGCGATCTTCGCACAAATGGCCGTCCATTTGAAGGGCTGTATGGCCAGTTTTAATTCGACTTTAGGCTGATACCACACATACCACCTTATAAAGCATATAGCCCAGCATATATCACTAACATACTGGCCCGATGCAGAGATGCCTTAGTAGAGCAAGGTGTATAATTTGCGGCGATATTGATTGGCCACGGCATGCCCCTGACCCAGTGCGGTAAGGATCTCCATGAAAAGCTGCTTAATCTCCCCCTGGTGAGCCTGCAGATCTGTCTTTAATACCAGATAGAGTCGCTCGAGCGCCTCCTCGTCACGTTTGGCACTATGTAGCGCCTTGGCAAGTGACAAGAGCTTGGGATAATCGCTGGGATTTTGTTCAACCTCTTCCAGCAGGCCTCTGATCTCGGGCGTATCGGCGGCGTCCAACGCCAGCGAAAGCTTCGCCTTGAGGCTCTGATAGTAGGCGTCTTGGTCGGCGAGACCTATAGCGTCAAGCAGCACCTTGGCCTGATTGATGTCGGCAACGGCGAGCAGCGCATCGGCATACACCAAAGAGACTTCTGCCGTCTGACACTCCTGATAGGCTTGTTTTAACAGTGGCAGTGCCCCTTCGGCATCGCCCTGAGCAAGTTGTACCTTGGCTTGATTGAGGGCGACTTGCCAAGCCTTGGGCAGATGCTGGTCGAGTAACGCCTCGATCTGCGCCGCCTCCTGCAGGCCGGCAAAGCCATCGACCGGTTTGCCCTCTTTTAATACCAGAGTGGTCGGCAGGCTCTGGATCTGAAAATAGTTGGCTATCTCCATCTCCTGATCGCAGTTGACCTTGGCCAATACGAAACGCCCCTGCGCCGCGATCTGGGTCAGCGTCTGCATCAGCTGCTGGCTCTCTGGGCTCTGCTGGCTCCAGAAGGCCATGACAACCACCTGCTGCATGGAGGCGTCGACCACCTGCTGAATGTTTTCTTTAGTTAAATCCAATACCGAATCCATAATGTCTCTTTACCTGAGAGTGCTCTTTACTTTAAGAGTGTCTCTTTATCTGAGAGCGCATGCCTCATTTCGTGAGTTAGCGATAAGTAGATAACATAAGAGGCAGTCAAACTGCCTCTTACTTACTCTAGCTTAGATTTATTTTAAGCTGGCTAACAACATCTTGTTCATCAGTTTGATGAAGGCAGACGGGTCGGCCAGGCTGCCTTTCTCAGACAGTTGTGCCTGCTGCAGCAAGAGCTCGGCCCACTGACCAAATAGCGCTTCATCTTGCTCGCTATCCAGACGCTTCACCAGTGGATGCTCGGGGTTGAGCTCAAACACTGGCTTGCTTTCTGGTACGGCCTGACCGGCGGCTTGCATCAATTTAATCATCTGCGACGACATTTCGCCGGCGCCAGCGACCACACAGGCTGGGGTATCGGTGAGACGACTGGTCACCTTAACCTCGGCCACCTTATCACCCAGTACCTCTTTAACGCGCTTGACTAAACCTTCAGATTCAGTCTCCAGCTTCTCCTGCGCCTCTTTCTCGGCGGCGTCTTCCAGCTCGCCAAGTTCCAGGTCACCACGGGTCACTGAGTGCAGCTGCTTGCCGTCAAACTCGGTGAGATGGTTGATCAACCATTCGTCGATACGCTCTGACATCAAGAGCACCTCGATGCCTTTCTTACGCAGCAACTCGAGATGCGGGCTATTAGCCGCCGCCTCATGGCTATCGGCAACGATGTAGTAGATCTTGCTCTGACCTTCCTTCATGCGCTCAACATAGTCGCTCAATGATACGGTATGAGCCGCTTCATTGGTGTGAGTCGAGGCAAAACGCAGCAGACCGGCGATCTTCTCCTTGTTGGCGAAATCTTCCGCCGGACCTTCTTTCAATACCTGACCAAACTCGGCCCAGAAGGTTTGATACTTCTCGGGATCGTTCTTAGCCAGTTTCTCTAGCATGCCCAGTACGCGCTTGGTCACAGCTGTGCGCAGCGCCGTGGTGATCTTGTTGTCTTGCAAGATCTCACGCGACACGTTTAGCGGTAGATCGTTAGAGTCGATAAGACCCTGCACGAAACGCAGGTAGCTTGGCATAAACTGCTCGGCGTCATCCATCACGAATACACGCTGAACGAAGAGCTTGAGGCCATGTTTACGGTCACGGTTCCACAGATCCCAAGGTGCCTTCGATGGTATGTACAGCAGGCTGGTGTACTCCTGCTTACCCTCGACACGGTTGTGGCTCCACAGTAGCGGGTCGGTAAAGTCATGGGAGATATGCTTATAGAACTCTTGGTACTCTTCGTCGCTGACATCGCTCTTGTTGCGGGTCCACAGCGCGGTAGCCTTGTTCATCGCCTGCCAGTGACCTTCGGTCGCTGGAATGGCTTCACCGCCCTCCTCACTCGCTTCCTGGGCTGGCGTGCCTTCTTGCCACATCTCTACCGGTACCGAGATATGATCTGAGTATTTGGTGATGATAGAGCGCAGACGATAATCGCTGGCAAACTCTTTCTCTTCTTCACGAAGGTGTAGGATGATCTCTGTACCGCGACTCTCTTTGACGATATTTTCGACGGTGAACTCGCCTTCACCGGCCGATTCCCACTGCACCGCCTCATCGGCCGCGTGACCGGCGGCGCGCGTGCGCACCGTGACCTTGTCGGCGACGATGAAGGCCGAGTAGAAGCCCACACCAAACTGACCGATCAGCTGTGAGTCTTTAGACTCATCACCCGATAGATTCTTAAAAAATTCCGCGGTGCCCGATTTGGCAATGGTACCCAGGTGTTCAATCACGCCATCGCGTGTCATACCGATACCATTATCTTCGATGGTCACAGTGCCCTTCTCGCTATCGGCACTGACACGCACGCGCAGCTCACCATCGCCTTCATAAAGCTCATCTTTTGTCAGAGCTTCGTAGCGAAGTTTATCGGCCGCATCGGCGGCGTTAGAGACCAATTCACGCAAGAAAATCTCTTTATTGGAATATAAAGAGTGGATCATCAAATTGAGTAGTTGTTTGACTTCTGTTTGAAAGCCATGGGTTTCTTGATGTGACATGGATGTTTCCTTCTCTATTTCACAAAAACGCTTATGGCAATAGAGATGGGGCTGGATTTTGACTTTTCAAGCCAAAAACAAGCAAAGGCGTTTATTTGCTCAAAAAAAATCCAGTTCATGATGAACTGGATTTTATCGATGAGCTTAATGCGCCCTTATAACGGAATGCGTCCATTAAAGGAAAGCGCCAGCGTGGTGCTGTCGACATATTCGAGCTCGCCGCCCACCGGCACACCGTGCGCGATACGGCTCACCTTGATCTCATGCTGTTTCGCCATATCAGCGATAAAGTGCGCCGTGGCGTCCCCTTCCACCGTCGGGTTGGTGGCCAGGATAAGTTCGCTTACCTCGCCACTGGCCAGGTGGGTCTCGAGCAGACTCAAACCCAGCTCGTCCGGCCCCACACCATCGAGCGGTGACAGATGCCCTAAGAGCACAAAATAACGCCCCGAGAAATGACCACCGGCTTCGATCGCCAACACATCGGCGGGCGTCTCGACCACACAGATCAAATCTGAGTTACCACGACGACTACTGGCGCAGATAGGACACAGACTCTCTTCGGTGAAGGTACGACAGCTGCTGCAGTGCCCTACATCACTCATGGCGCTCGACAGCGCCTGGGCCAGCTTATGACCCGCCTTACGGTCGCGCTCTAGCAGTTGAAACGCCATGCGCTGCGCCGACTTGGGGCCAACCCCGGGCAGGCAGCGTAGCGACTGGATCAACTCGTCGACCAGGGGACTAAATTTCATCTTTAGAAAGGCATCTTCATGCCAGGTGGCAACTGCATGCCGCCTGTGACTTCTGCCATCTTCTCTTTCTGACTCTCTTCGACACGACGCGCCGCATCGTTGCAAGCTGCCGCGATCAGATCTTCAAGCATCTCTTTGTCATCTTCTAGCAGGCTTGGGTCGAGCTCGACCTTACGTACACTGTGAGAGCCTGTCATAGTGACTTTAACAAGACCAGCGCCGGCTTCACCGGTCACTTCCATGCGTGCGATCTCTTCTTGCACCTTAGCCATCTTGTCTTGCATCATCTGGGCCTGTTTCATCAGGTTGCCCATACCGCCTTTTCCAAACATATCGAGTTCTCTTCAATATTAAAAAAACTGGCTAATCTTACTGAATTAGCACCAATAAGCAATCAAAGCTGATCACCAATCCTAAAACTTATGACACCACTAGCCTTTCCAGCGGCTCACACTGACGACTCGCACTAGTCATGACTTGCACGAGTTATACATGCGTTAGATACTCATGCGTTATTTACATGCGTTAGTTATGACTCGTCGGCCGTCACAAAGTTCGACTTATCAATCAGCGCTATCGTTTGACCCCGCTTACCCAGTAGTTCGGGCAGATAAGTTAAACTATCTGGCGCCATCTCGGCCTGCATCATCTGGGTCAACCACCGAATGTTTTCATCCTGCAGTAACCCCTGATGAGCCTGCTCAAGCAACTCACGATGAAAACGCTGACGGATCTCCAGCGGTGTCTCACGCTCAGGCTCGACCCCGACGCTAAACTCAACCTGGCAACTGCCGCCCAGCGCCTTTGACAGCGCATCTTCCAGCTGACTAATGGCGCCAGGTGCCGCCAGATGTTTCTGATTGGGTTTGAGCACCAGAGGCAGCGGTTCACTAAAGGCCTTACACACGGCATTGACCGCCAGCTGCCTTACCCGGCCGCCTATCTCCAGGGCCGACATCAAACGATACCATTTAAGATCCGTATCATGGCCGGTGATCTCATCTGTCACTAACGCCATTTGAGCCGCTTGCGCCACTTGGCCGACGGGCGCTACTACGTGCTCTGCGCCTTGCACAGTACTTGGATTATCAGTCGCGGCACTTTCACCTAGGCCTTGACTTTCAATAGCTTGCTCACGGGAAGCATGCTCATCAACAGGGGAGCTTTCCTGCACGCTGGCATGCCCTGCAACATCCTGCACAGGTGCATGATTTGACTTAACTTGATGAGGTGCTTCATCGCCCGGGGCGACCATCTCTTGGTTGCTTGTCTCAGGCGATACCCAAGGCGGCCTGTCTTCGTCGTTAAGATAGGCCACGCTGTTTTCAGTTGCCTGGCTATTTTGCGTATCAGTGGCACTCTGGGATGCTGGCTCTGTCTCGTTAGTTTGAGCGCTTACATCTTCATCGCCGCTCAAGGCTGTTTCTTCGCTCAAGGCTGATTTATCGCTCAGGGCTGTTTCTTCGCTCAAGGCTGTTTGACTCGGGCGTTTTGGCGGCACGTAGGGCTGAGCGCCAAGCTGGCTTTCGCCCGCTTGCTCATCACTGCCAGATTGGTCCTGATTAGCACCAGGAGTCTTAACCCCGACTAGGGGCTTTTTTGATGCGCTCTCCTTAGCTGCGTCCTCCTTAGCCGCATCTTGCTTAAGATCGCTAAGGAGGTTCTGACGCGCGTTCAAAACCGCGTCGAGCAGATCATCTTCTAACAGCTTGGGCGTCGTTTCTTCATCAGCTGATGCCGCATCGGATGACACACCGCCAACGGGTGCATTTTCATTTACCGGAGCGCTGCTAGCCTGAGCGGTGCCATTAGCCTGAATGGTACTGTTAACCTGAGTTGTGTTGTCAGCAGGCGTCGACGCCTCTTGGGCTGACCTTTCGCCAGAGGCCTGACTATCCTGGCCCTGCTGATAGGCAAGGTAGGCTTCATAATCGCTGGGATCGCCAGACTCATCTTCATCAGCACTGAAATAGAGGTCATCGTAAAAACTGCCGCTCTCCTCTGCCGCTGAGCCGAGTTGCTCGGCTGATGAAGCGGCTTGCTCGACACTCTCTGCCGGCGTTTCTATCTCACCAGGCTGAGTCACTTCATCGCTTGGTGCTGTCATGGCACTCAACGGCACGTCAACTTGAGACGCAGCCGCTTGAGGTTCTACTAGAGCCTCGCTGACAGGGCTTTGACTTTCCAAGCCTTTATTTTCTAGGCCTCTATCTTCCAGGCCTTTATCTTCTGGGCTTTTATCTTCTGGGCATTTATTTTCCAGGCTTGTCTCTGGCTGACTAGACTCTGGCTGGCTAGACTCTGGTCTAGTTTTCTGCGAGCTAGGCGCTGGGTTCTGACCTTGATTTTGACTATGACCTTGATTATGGCCTTGGCTCTCGGCCTGGCTCAGGATAAGCTGCTGCTCGGCGAACAGATCTGATGCAGACTCATCGTCGTCCGCGTTATCATCCGAAACGCTAGCCTCGGCTATTACCTTCTCATTCTGACTTGCCTTTTCTGCTGCATTGGCTTCTGTTGCACTTGCTTCTGCTTCAGCTTCGACTTGAGATGCTTTTTCAGCCTCTTGTAAATTCTCTATCGCAGGTTCGGCCTGAGGCGCAGGCTTTGAAGTAGCCTCCGACACAGCCTCTAATACTGGCGCTAACTTTGACTCTGCTTCTGATGCTGGTGCAACAGGCTTCACAGAAGTCGGTGAGACCTCTTCGAGCTTGCTCAGCTCGGGTAACACGATCTCACTACCGGCCTCACCCATCCAGCGCTGCACGGGCGCCTCGGGCACAAATGCCACGGCGCGCAACAGAGCCATCTCGAGACCGGATTTAGGATCTGGCGCATGGGGCAAGTCCTGGCGACCATTTAGCAATAATTGATAGTAGAGCTGTACCTGCTCGGATCTCAGCTGTTTGGCAAAGGCTTTTATCTGCTCTGCATATTGAGATAGCTGAGCGGCGCTCGGCGCAAATTGGGTCAAAGTGATCTGATGCAGTAATTCGAGCAGGCTGCGCAGCACCTCATGGGGATCGGCGCCGAAGGATAGCACCTCCCCGGTGACCGTCAGCAACTTGTCGACATCACCATCGCACAGGGCCTTAAGCAAGACGATCACATAGTGCTCATCTATAGTGCCCAGCATGGTCTGAACCTGGGCAAGCCTCACTTGGCCGGCCCCGAAGGCAATCGCCTGATCCGTTAAGCTCAAGGCATCACGCATACTGCCATTAGCCGCCTTGGCAAGCAGTTTCACCGCACCATCGTCATAACCCACCTGCTCCTGAGCCAGGATATGGCCAAGCTGCACACAGATCTCATCGAGGGTCAGGCTCTTAAGGTTAAATTGCAGACAGCGCGAGAGTACAGTTACCGGCAGACGCTGGGGATCTGTGGTCGCTAGCAGGAATTTAACATGCTCCGGCGGCTCTTCCAGGGTCTTTAGCAGGGCATTGAAGCTACTACGGGAAAGCATGTGCACTTCATCGATCAGATACACCTTGAAGCGGCCGCGTGTCGGGCGGTACTGAACATTGTCCAGCAGCTCACGGGTGTCATCGACCTTAGTTCGCGACGCCGCATCCACCTCGATAAGATCCACAAAACGGCCCTGGGCGATCTCGACACAGCTGGCACATTGGCCACAGGGCGAAGCCGTCACGCCTTGCTCACAGTTCAGTCCCTTGGCAAATAGGCGGGCCAGACTCGTCTTACCTACCCCTCGGGTACCGGTAAACAGGTAAGCATGGTGTAGGCGATTTTGCGATAAGGCATTGGTTAGGGCATGTAGCACATGTGACTGACCGACGACTTGCTCAAATGTTGCAGGGCGCCATTTTCTGGCTAACACCTGATATGACATGGAACTCCCCAAGGTAGGTATCTAACACCAATCGTAATAAATAATTGATCATGCTAGCTTGTTAAAACGCTCGATAACTGTATTAGTATTTTTAATTGTAGAATAACTACTTATCTAAAAATCCTGCTTTGTTCTCGAGCGTTTTTACTGCGCTACTTCTGATCACTTACTTACTGTGATTGGTATAACAATTACGAAGCACACTTCATGAATCAGCAAACAATAACATGCCGGCGGCTATCTCGCTAGCAAGCTAAGCGCTTAGCGAGCCTTAATTTATCTTTGCCCCGACAGCTTGCAGCATGTTTAACCTATCCAGGCCTTTAGGCGACTAAATTAGGCCGATTACCCAGCCCACTAAACCCGCATTTTAGGAAAATACGGCACAATTTTTAGCCGGCTCCAGTCGCCGATATTTGGCCTTTCTCTGTGCCTCTATTCATCACGTTTTAAGCCGAGCGGTTGAGATCGCATGTCAGCTTCAATCGCAACAGCTAAGCCCAGATAGCAAAATGCCGCGGCATTGCCACGGCATTTATAGAGTGAGCATCGCTCATCGAGACCTATGCTCACCGAGTCAGGCGATATTATTCGCCTTATTACTCGCCTTCGAACTCACATAGTGTCATCAATGAGAGGCCCATCTCGGCAAGACGATGCTCGCCGCCAAGCTCTGGCAGAGTGATCACAAACGCCGCATGCTCAACCTCGCCGCCGAGCTGACGGATAAGCTTAACGGTGGCCTCGATTGTGCCGCCTGTGGCAAGCAGATCATCGACAACTAATACCTTATCACCGGCCTTAATGGCATCGGTATGGATCTCCAGCATGTCATGGCCATATTCCAGCTCATAACTCTCAGAGATAGTTTCACGCGGCAGTTTACCCGGCTTACGCACAGGCACGAAACCGACGCCAAGCTCTAACGCCAGAGGCGCACCGAAAAGGAAACCACGTGCCTCGGTGCCCACCACTTTGGTCACACCAAGATCTTTATAGCGCTCAACAAACAGGGCAATCGTCGCCTGATAGGCCGCTGGGTCTTCCATTAAACTGGTTACATCGCGAAACATGATCCCTGGTTTCGGATAATCTGGAATTGTCTTAATGCTCTGCTTGATCAAGGCTAACTTGTCTGTATTCATTACTACCATCTTTTTCGTTTGAGCCCTTAAAAAGGACAAACTGGCCATAGGGCCAGTTTTGACTAGAATTTTCGGCTAAAGCTTAAGCTCCTTTGGTATGGGTTGCAACAGCGAATGTCACAAAGCTTAACCAAACTCACCGCCAAGGTTCACAACCTAAGTTCACAATCAGTCATCTAATTCGGGAATTTGCCTAAGGTAAAGCAGCAAGCCTGTCAGCATACCCAGCAGCATCAACTTCACCCACAGCAGCGGTACCAAAACAATGCTCACGCTGAAGCTGAGACAGGTGGCGATATAGGCCTTGCGCTTCAAACCACGGCGAATGGCGCGCTCGTTGTGCCAGTTCTGCAGCGCATCGGCAAACCAGGGGTGGGTCATCAGCCAGCCATGGAGACGTTCGCTCGAGCGGGCAAAACAGAAGGCCGCTAGCAAGATAAAAGGCACGGTCGGCAAAAGCGGAACGGCGATGCCTAGCAGGCCCAAAAACAGACTGCTAAGGCCTATGAGTAAATAGAAGCCCCGCTTGATGACCATGAATTCCTCGCATAAAAAAACCACTCATAAATGATAAATGAGTGGTTAGTATACCTGAGTTCGCTCTTTAGGCTAGATGCTTAAGAGATCAGGTTTAGGTGTTTCAACCATGACAGGGTAGCTGGCAGCGTAGGCAACATCATTACCAGCAAGAAACCAAGAAAATAAACAAAATTAAACGGGTCTTTAAACGGCTGACTCATACTTTCCTCACTCATGATTGACAACTTTTATTGATCTAGATCAATTTTCGCCGCCATTATAGAGACAAGCCAGCACGATAGAAAGGACTAATTTGGACAAATTTTATCTCGCGGCGACCACTATCCCCCGCTCGGCCATATCCGCTAGCAGCTGCCTACAGCCTTCCACAATCTGCTGTCTGGGCATCTGCTGGTAGAGCTGAGTTAACCAATCACACAAGGCCGTAAAGCCGACACCATCTTGTTGACCTATGTAGGCAAGTACCTGAGCGGCAAGCGGATTAAGCTGCAAGAAACACACTTCATCACTGCTATCCCGATAGAGGCAGAAAAAGTTCGGCTGCTCAATGGGCACCTCGGGTCGATAGTCTGGGCTGATGCGCTGCACCTCAAAATGATATTGCGCCACACGGGCGGCCAGGCTTAACGCCAGCGGACGCGCTTCTATGCTTTGTGCATCCAGGCGTTGGGATTGTCTATCATCGGGTGCCGTGGCAACCACCAGCTCCAACCATTCGTAGTGAGCCAGCTCGAGCATGAAGGCCGGGTCTTGCTCGTTCATCTGATATTCGTTTTGCAAGAACAGCAAAAACTCCTGGGCAATTTCGATGAAAATCGGCGTCTGGCAGTCGTGTGTGGCAAAAAAACGCTGAACGAGTGCCTGCCAGATCTCTTCCTCATACAGGGAGCAGAGCACGGGAAAACCGCTGGCGACAAAGCCCTTCACATTGTTAAAAAACAGCTCGCGATAGATCCCCATGCGTCTGGCATCTGTCCCCTGCGGCAGGGGCGATGAGGGATCTTTAATGTAATCGATGAACGACTGTTGAACTTGGGTAAAACTCATTTAGGCACTCCGGTGACTAGGCTGCAATGCCTGGGCCTGATAGTCGTGTATCCTATTGATCTCTTTTAGCAACTCTGCGGTGGCGGGAATATTAAAATCACGCTCGAGCAAGGTTGGAAACACGCCGTGGGTCTGGTAGCAAAGCGCTAACAAGCGCCAGACGGGATCGATAACATCGCTGCCATGGGTATCAACCTTAAGATCCTCCGCCTCATCGTAATGACCGGCAATATGCAGGTAGGCGATGCGTTCACTGGGCATGGCCTTCAGGAAAGCCTCGGCGTCATATTGATGATTAATCGAATTAACATAGATGTTATTCACATCCAGCAGCAGTCGACAATCCGCCTCTTCCAGCACGGCATTGACAAACTCGCATTCACTCATCTCGCTACCGGGCGCGGCGTAGAAAGAGACATTTTCCAAGATGAAGGGGCGCTCAAGAATGTCCTGCACCTGCTCAATTCGCTTAGCAACATGACGCACCGCCTCATGGGTAAAGGGGATAGGCATCAAGTCATACAGATGGCCCTCGCCCGAGCAGTAACTTAGGTGCTCCGAATAGATATCGATACCATGATAGTCGAGAAAGGTTTTAACCTGCTTAACGAAACGCGTATCTAGGGGCTCCGGACTACCGATAGAAAGCGACAGCCCGTGGCAGAAAAACTTGTGCTTCTCTGTCAACTGCCTAAATTGACGGCCAAACTTACCGCCAAGTGTCATCCAGTTCTCAGGCGCCACCTCGAAAAAATCTATGGCACTTGGAACCGACTGGCAAAATTCATTGAGCATCTCGCGGCGCAGGCCCAGGCCCACCTTTGCTTGTGTCATCATCACCTTACCTCTAGTGAATAAATGGACTCGTTTGCCCCTGGCTAAAAAGAATTAGGCCAGTAAAAACTGGCCTAATCGACATGGGCAAATGCCTTAAGGCCTATTACTTATGGCTGCCACACTTGCCTTCTTTACCTTTCTTCATTCCTTCGCCACACTTGCCCTCTTTGGCCTTCATGTTCTCGCCACACTTACCTTCTTTGGCCTTCATGTTCTCGCCGCACTTACCCTCTTTCTGAGCCTTCATCTGAGCGCCGCACTTACCTTCACCACACTTACCTTCTTTGGCGCCTTTCTTCATCTCTTCGCCACACTTGCCTTCTTTCATGGCTTTCTGCTGCGCGCCACATTTACCCTCTTTGGCACCCTTCTTCATGTTCTCGCCACACTTGCCTTCGCCACACTTACCTTCACCATCGGCGATCTGGTAACCAGCTTGCATTTCACTGTAACCAAATGGATTAGCTTGAGCCTGCGCCGCAAACGCGCTACCAACAAACACAGTGCCTAACGCTACAGCAACAGCAGTATTCTTAACTAATTTCATAATCTCTTCCTTTGTTGATCTCTTATATGCAATGGTTTGCCAACATCAGTGCGTTGCTGGCTCGGATAATATGACCCGGCGCCCCAGCTTTTTATTTCAAAAAACTTATCAGGCATCACATTTATGACCCAAATTATGTGTTAGCGCAAGCACCCTGTTGGCAATAATCGATTGATCTCACGCCAATATCGACTAAAAACCGATAAGGCGATCATCTATGACCAAAGATGCTCACATCCAACCCACAAGATTTGCCAAGCCCCAGAATAAAGCCCTCTCTTACCCTCACACAGGCTTTGTATCTGCCAGACGCTTGACGTAGAATAAGCGCCCTTTTATTTGGCCGGGCATATAGCAGTACGCAAGTCATGGCCAACAGGTTCACCATTTAGGCCCCGCGCCTTGAATTAATGAGAAAACGATAATCATGCGTGTCATATTAGCCCCGATGGAAGGCGTCGCCGACGCCCCGATGCGAGCCCTGCTAACCAGCGTTGGCGGCTATGACATGGTGATCAGCGAATTTATTCGCGTCGTCGATCAGCTACTGCCTGAAAAAGTCTTCTACCGACTCTGCGCCGAACTGAAATATCAATGTAAAACCGCCTCCGGCACCCCGGTACGACTGCAACTGCTGGGACAGGAACCCAACTGGATGGCCGAAAATGCCATTCGCGCCGTCGAGCTAGGTTCTCGCGGCGTGGATCTTAACTATGGCTGCCCGGCACCTATGGTTAATCGCAGTAAAGGCGGCGCGGCACTATTAAAGGAGCCAGAGACCATCTACCGGGTAACCCAAGCCGTCAGACAGGCGGTGCCCAAGGACAAACCCGTGTCGGCCAAGATCCGTCTGGGGTGGGATGACAAGAGCCGCTGCACCGAGATCGCCCAGGCCATCGAAGCGGCCGGCGCCACCGAACTCACGGTACATGCCCGCACTAAAGAGGAGGCCTATCGGCCACCGGCCCACTGGGAATACATAGCGCAGATCAAATCGGTGACCTCCCTGCCCATCATCGCCAATGGTGAGATCTGGGGCAGAGAAGATTACCTCAAATGCCGAGAGGCCAGCGGCTGTGATGATGTCATGCTAGGACGTGGCGCCCTGACCATTCCTAACCTGGCGCACGTGGTTAAAGGTCAGCAGGCCCCCATGCCTTGGGCTGAGGTTTTGGCGCTACTGCTGCAGTATTCGGAGTTTGAAATCGTCAGTGAGAAAGAGAAATACTATCCGGCGCGTATCAAACAGTGGCTCAGGTTTATCGCCCGTCACTATGAGGAGGGCGAAGCCCTGTTCCGTCAGGTGCGTGTACTTAAAGATACCCAGAGTATCTTATCTCTGCTGCGTAGCAGCTAACACTCACCTTATGCCCTTCTGTCGCGTCTGCTAACCCTCCCTAACGTAAGGCGCGACAAAAAACCAGCCCAGTCTCGCCTTAACTGGTCTGATCTTTACATCCCTAAATGAGATTCACCATAAAAGTCACCGACTTTTGATCTTAGTCATAGCTAAGACGCCCAAGCGGTTTAGACTGATTATCTAAGAATATCAACTAGGCAATGATTTGTGAGCAGATCCCATATCAGACATGAACTGTCGGTGCTTGAAGCGAATCTCAGGAAAGAGTTAGGTACCCTGCTGGCATTACATCAAATAACGCTCGATACCCAGCAGCTTTCGCTGACCTCATTAATAGACGAGATGACCTCAGCCAAATTGGCCGACGAACCGCTATTTATCAAGCTAACCCAACTCGATGCAGCGCTATGCCAGCTCGACCTTGGACTCTACGGCCTATGTTCAGACTGCGAGGCCGATATCGAAGCCGAGCGGCTCAACGCCAACCCGCTTGAGCAGCGCTGCACCCAGTGCGCCGCCGATTACTCCCACGAGCATAGGCACGAGCTCAGGCTTACCCACTAGCCATACCTCTAACAAGCGGGTGGCTATTTTATCAAGTAGCCCGCATTGTCATACAAATAAAATGACTGAAGCAAGAATACCTCCCACGGTAATCCGTCACTTTAATTCGACTGAACATAGAAAGGCTAAACAACATCATTTCACTCGCCTTTCGTCGGCTCTAAACGAGAGAAGTGGCCTTAAATTAAAGGGCGATTTTTGCGAAATAAATAGCGCAAGTACCTTCGTGGGAGGAGTAATAGCTCAGCATTAATGTATCATCTTTCAGCACGACACCTGCATAGCTGATATCGCCACCCGAGGGCAGAGTCAGTAGCTCCTCTATCTGAGCCGTTTGCCGATCGATCGCCACAAGAGAGGTGCGCACTCTGTCGTCATACAGGCGTACTACGCCATAGAGCTTACTCTGATAGAGGAAAGTAACAGGTCCCCCCACACGACAATTTGTCGTTTGCCAACGCCACTGGGTATAGGGTGGCTCTGACTCACCCAGTAATGCACGTTCATCGGTCTGCCAAAGCGGGTCCCGGCGCAGCAGGCAGATCGCCTTATCATGCTCATCGAACACTAGGCCTGACTCATTCACATAGCCCGCCTGACTCAGCTTTTCCACCAGGGGCTGAAAATCCCTGTCTGCATCACTTTTATATAGCGCCGCATAGCCATCATGTTCATGACACAAATAGGCGATGCCATACAAATGCCCCTTGTGCGGCGTGATGCGCCATAACCACTCTTTCTCTTTCACCAGCGCCTTGGGAGCCGACCAATGCTCACCATCGTGAGATTGCCAGCAATAGGAGCGCATGCCCTCGCCCTTCCCCTCATGCATAGCGCCGCCACCAAACAGCAGTAATCTGTCATTGTCGGCCACCAGCTTACCGTCTCTGAGATCGGCAAAGTCGACATCGACAAGGGCGATACTCTGCCAGTCTTGCCCCTCGTTATCGGATCTGAGGATCCTCAGTGCACCGTCGGGCGACACATGGGCACTGGCCTGACGAAATACGCAATACAGCTTGTTTTTAAAGCGCACCAGATCCGTAAAGGCGTTGTGGGGCGAAGCATCCCAAATCTTGGCTACTGAGATCAGTTTCATATTTTTCTCCGCACATTGATTGCATTAATGATGGCCGACTAAAATGATGGCCGAATAAGGTGCGTGACTCATGCCAAGACACAGTTTAGCAACAGTCTATAACCAATGGCTAAGGTCTGGATCTGCGCAAGCACCACTACCAACATGACTAAGGCCGGTTGATCTTTCGCGTTCATTTTTACTGCATTCTGTATCGCTTTTATACAAGGCAGAGCGATTGCAATCTAGTGCACTACATCAATGAGCGATAACGCAGTAGAAAAATGATACAGACATAAAAAAAGCCTCACTCTCAAAGGAGTAAGGCTTTCTTGATACATGGGCTAATGGGCTTAACCTAGCTTCTCTGGCGCGGCGTCTTACCGGCTGTAGTCTTATGCTTACGCACGGCGCGGCGGATCTTAGCGCTCTTCACCTTGGCGCGGGCTACACTGTGTTTATCCGTGCCCAGCAGAGTGCGGGTTTCTTCATCTAGGCCGGCCAGCTTGCGCAGGTAGTTTACCTGCTCTATCGGCAGCTCGACCCAGCCGCCACGAGGCAGTGACTTGGGCAGATCTATCATACCGTAGCGAATACGAATCAGACGGCTCACCTGGACTTCCTGAGATTCCCACAGACGGCGAACCTCGCGATTACGACCTTCGGCCAGCGACACATGCCACCACTTGTTCATGCCCTCGCCACCGGCTGGCTTTATCTTATCGAAATGCGCCGGGCCATCTTCCAGGGTCACCCCGGTGCGCAGACGCTGAATACAGGCGTCGGTCACCTCACCAAAGGTACGAACAGCGTATTCACGCTCCACCTCATGAGACGGGTGCATCAGGCGGTTAGCCAGCTCACCGTCAGAGGTAAACAGCAACAGGCCTGAGGTGTTGATATCCAGACGTCCCACCGCAACCCAGCGTGAGTCACGGGTCTTAGGTAAACGGTCGAATACCGTCGGGCGCCCTTCGGGATCTTTGCGGCTGCAGATCTCCCCTTCAGGCTTGTGATAGGCGATCACACGGCAAACCAAGTCATCCTCAGACTTGATCGATACCGTACGACCATCGATACGCACCTTGGCATCAGCCTCGATACGATCACCAAGTTTGGCAATTTCACCGTCTATACTAACTCGACCTGCAGCAATCCATGCCTCCATCTCACGACGGGAGCCATGGCCTGCACGGGCCAAGACTTTCTGCAATTTTTCACTCATTAGTAGACTCTGTAAAGGATTCGCTTTAAAAACAAGATATTAAATAATCTTATTCCTGCATATTCTGTGTTCATGTACATGAATATGTACACAATTTCAAAACTGGCCTAATTATACGTGTTAAGTTCCAACCAAGCAAAATAACAATGGTAAATCTCAGTGGTTTATCCCCGTGGATACGGGGAGCACTGCTGGTAGGTAACAACAAGGTTTACACCCAGCGGTTTATCCCCGTGGATACGGGGAGCACCCCTCATGACAAAGTAATGTCCATGTATGTTACGGTTTATCCCCGTGGGTACGGGGAGCACAAATTATTACGCAAAGGTAATCTCTTAATATCCGGTTTATCCCCGTGGGTACGGGGAGCAC
This sequence comes from Shewanella sp. Isolate7, assembly GCF_022398425.1. Lineage (NCBI taxonomy): Bacteria > Pseudomonadati > Pseudomonadota > Gammaproteobacteria > Alteromonadales > Shewanellaceae > Shewanella > Shewanella sp. Isolate7. The sequence goes on from NZ_JAKEVJ010000030.1 coordinate 73,181, forward strand.
ACGATGTCCGAATCGTCTTAAAAATGGCAGGGCGGTTTATCCCCGTGGGTACGGGGAGCACGATGAGTGAGCAAGCCGACGGAACATATAAAGCGGTTTATCCCCGTGGGTACGGGGAGCACCTAAATATCCACAAAGGAATCTCTATTATGAGCGGTTTATCCCCGTGGATACGGGGAGCACTCTGGGTCTGTATTGCCATTAGGATTAGTTTCCGGTTTATCCCCGTGGATACGGGGAGCACCTGACGGCGTGTCCTGGCTGGTAAAAAAGTCGCGGTTTATCCCCGTGGATACGGGGAGCACAAAATCATTCTAAGAAAAATGACTTAAATGGACGGTTTATCCCCGTGGATACGGGGAGCACCCGGCCACTTGCTCTAGCTGGGCGCCGGTGAACGGTTTATCCCCGTGGATACGGGGAGCACCAGGGCGGTAAATCGTCGATGTTATTGCCGTACGGTTTATCCCCGTGGATACGGGGAGCACAAATAAAATCAACTTACACAACGTATAATGCGCGGTTTATCCCCGTGGATACGGGGAGCACTATAAGCAGATCCTAAAATCTCCCCGCGCTTACGGTTTATCCCCGTGGATACGGGGAGCACGTAATATCCACAGCTGCATTCTGTAATGCGTCCGGTTTATCCCCGTGGATACGGGGAGCACTTAATCCATTTGGTCAAAAAGTGCTTCAAGTGTAGTGGTCAACTAAAATTGGCCACGGTTTTGTATTCAAGCCAGTATCTTCGCTCTGACTCATTGGGTGTCAGCCCACCGTTATATTGATGTGGTCTCAGCTGACTGTAATACCCCGTCACATATCGCGAAATTTCACTCTTAGCCTCACCGATATCCCGATAGCCGGTCATCGGTATCCATTCTGTTTTTAAGCTTCTAAAGAAGCGCTCCATCGGGCTGTTGTCCCAGCAGTTTCCTCGTCGACTC
>NZ_JAKEVJ010000031.1:0-43263 GCF_022398425.1 Shewanella sp. Isolate7
TTGGTGCAATTGGCATTTTGGTGGGTGGGACTCTTTGGTGAAGCGAAGCAATTGCAACGACATTTCCAGGCCAATACGGTGAAGAAACGTAATGTGTTATCGATAGTGCGGATGGGAAAAGAGCTGATGCGACGACGAGACAGATACCCAATGTCAGCCGATGACCTACTCCATGCTGCCAGGAAGCTGGCTGAGTTATCACTCATTTACGGCTGCTGGGGGTATGAATTATGAGGGGATCCTACAGAGCTCGGCGTGCTCGTCGGCTATTAGCCTCTTTACCATTCGACAAAATATCGCATCCAATAGACTTATCTCGCCAATTTGCAACAGGTTATAAGTTGCCTGACGACTATTTCACTTCTTTTGCATCACAGACTAACTGCTTGCCCGCTTGCTGATCCCACCTCTCTCTTATTAGGCTTCGGCCAATGCCCAGCTAAGTTGTTATTTCTAAGCGCCTTAAAGGGGTGAGGGGGCTAAGGCACCGCCTCCTAGATGTAATTTATTTTCATCTCACCATTTACTTAGCCTGCTAAATAAATATAATGCTTAGCTTGCTAAGTAATTTGCCAGGTATCACTAGCCTAACGAGGAGGGGCGAGATGACAGAGGAAAATCGAGACAGGGCCGAGTCATCCAATGCGGAGCGTGTGGCCAGGCTGGCGCGTTTATGGCGCATGGTCGCCGATGCAGAGCTTGCGCCCCTGGGGCTGACCCATAGCCGTTGGGTCGTGCTGTGGAAACTCTATCGCATGGGGCAGGAAACCAGCCAGAAGGCGTTGGCCGAGGCGCTTGAGATAGAGCTTGCCTCCCTGATGCGCACCCTGAGCCAGTTAGAGCAGCAGTCTCTTGTCGAGCGTCATAGCTGCGAGCATGACAAGCGGGTGAGACGCGTGTCGCTCACTCAGTCCGGACAGGAAATGCTGGCCTTCATTCGACAGCGCATTATCGACCTGCGCGCCGAGCTCTATGCCGGAATCGGCGCCGAAGAGTTAAAGGTGTTCGAGTCGGTACTCAATCGCATCACAGATAACGCCTTCAATAAATTACATCCAACCGCCATAGATAAAGAGGAAAAGTAGTCAGCATGACACCGGATCAGCAATTTGCCCGTTTAGTTAAGTTTGCCAGTATTGGCTTCATCCTGTTGTTTGGTTATTTCCTGGTAGCCGATCTTAAGATGCCCCTGACCACCCAGGCGATGGCGACCCGCACCATTACCCAGGTTGCCCCTCAGGTGAGTGGCCGGGTCGTGTCGGTAGAGGTCAGCAACAACCAGAAGGTGAAGCAAGGCGATCTACTGTTTAGTCTGGATGCCACCCCCTTTCTGCTGGCCCAAGAACAGGCCGAGCTGGCCCTGGAGCAGGCGAGACAAAATAACGCCGAGTTGGATGCGGCCATTGCCGCCGCCAGTGCTGAGGTGAATGCCAAGGAGATTGCCTATGCGCTTAAGCAGCGAGAGGCTAAGCGTATTCAGTCCCTCTATGCTAACCAGAGTGTGTCTCAGCAGATGATCGATCAGGCGCAGACAGAGGTGAAGGCAAGCCGCTCTCAGCTCTTGGCCGCCAAGGCACAGCTTACCAAGGTGCAGACACTCAGAGGCTTGCCAGGTGAAGACAACCTCAAGTTGCGTCAGGCCAAGAACCGTCTGTCTCAGGCGAGACTGGCGCTGAGCTATACCCAGATACGTGCGCAGCATGACGGTGTGGTGACCAATGTGCAGCTGGCCTCGGGCAACATGGTTAATCAGTCGACGCCTGTCATGGCGCTGCTGCTGGACAATGTCGATGTGATTGCCGACTTTCGTGAGAAGAACCTGCGTCATATCACCCCAGGGGCCACCGCGCTGGTGGCCTTCGATGGTCGTCCCGGCGAGTTGTTCAGCGCCAGCGTAAGCAGTGTCGATGCCGGTGTGAGTCAGGCCCAGTTCGATGCCAACGGGCGTCTGGCCACGCCAGCCCAGTCAAATCGTTGGGTGCGTGATGCCCAGCGTTTTCGTCTCCACCTCGAGTTAGCGCCCGATGTGCAAATCACTCTACCGGCGGGGGCTAAGGCGACCGTGCAGCTACAGTCTAACAATGCTGTTTATGAGTTGCTGGCGAAGATGCAGATCAAGTTCATCAGCCTGCTGCACTACATCTACTAGGGGCGCCTTGTGTTAGTTCGTCATCATGCGCTTAGCCGTAACGACCTGCGCCAGTGTTTGCGTATTGCCACAGGTGCCACCCTGGGCTTTCTCAGCTGTAAGGTGCTGGAGTTCAACTACGGGGTCTTCTTTACCGTGCTACCCATGTTGCTACTTGGCATTTTGCCCAAGATGTCGATGCATGTGGTTCGTCAGGTAATGGCCTCCTCTGTCATCGCCATCTTGGAGGTGGCGCTGCTGGCCGAGTATCTGGAGTCTTACCCCTTGTTGATGGCCATGGTGGCCTTCTTACTGTTTCTCTATCGTTTCGCCTGCATGTCACGCGGCAGCCTGTTTCTGTTCGGCGCCACTGGGGTGATCAGCCTGAGTATCATGCTGCATTTTGCCAGTTATCCGGATACCGATGTGGTTGAGCTGGCAAACAATAACTTTATGGGCTGTGCGTTTTCGATTTTGATCGCCTACCTGATGATGTATCTGTTTCCCGACGTCGATGCACGGGCGCCTATGGCTGCCATGCCTAAGGCGCCCCATCGCATGCGTCACGAGGCGCTGATGGGCGCAACCATCGCCACCATCTCCTTTGTGGTGTTTCAGGTGTTTGATCTGCGTGATTCCCTGGCGGCTCAGGCGACGACCCTGTTGCTGCTCTTTCCCATGCACTGGAACGGCGCCCTGGGGTACGCCAGACGCCGCGCCATTGGGACTGTGCTGGGGGTGAGTTGTGGTGTCTTGATGCAGTTGCTGCTTTATACCTGGGCCCATGAGCTGGTGCTCTTGCTGCCGCTGTTCTGGTTGGTGACTCTGTTGTTTAGTCAGGCTCACGTGACCGAGGCGATGGGTTCCGGTGTCGGATTTGGTGCCATGACCACCTTGGGCACCCTCTATGGGCAAAATCTGACACCGAATAACGATCTGATCTATAGCAGCTTCTATCGCGCCTCGAGTATCTTAGGCGCCATCGTCTTGACCCTGATGGCCTGTTATCTGGTGCTCCTGCTGCTTAATCGATTTGAGGCGACCCGCTTCGGCCATTAATCCTCGGCCACGAGTCTTCGGCTTTCTTAGCCGATGACTGCTCCTGTTCGCTAGCCCGGCCGAGTACCCCCTTGAGCAGATCCATCGGCAGCGGGAAGAGGATGGTCGAGTTCTTCTCGCCGGCGATCTCTGTGAGGGTCTGCAGGTAACGCAGCAAGATGGCGTTGGGGGATTTTTTCAGGTTCTGCGCCGCTTCCACTAGCTTGGTTGAGGCTTCCATTTCCCCCGAGGCATGGATCACCTTGGCGCGTCTGATCCGCTCGGCTTCGGCTTGTTTGGCGATGGCGCGCACCATGGTCTCGTTGAGATCCACATGTTTTATCTCGACATTAGAGACCTTGATCCCCCAGCCGTCGGTGCGGCTATCTAGGATAGACTGGATGTCGGTGTTGAGCATGTCTCGATTGGCCAGCATCTCATCGAGCTCATGTTGCCCAAGTACAGATCGTAACGTGGTCTGTGCCAGCTGCGAGGTGGCCTGCAGATAATCTTCCACGTTGATGATCGCCTTCTGGGCATCGATCACCCGAAAGTAGATCACCGCATTGACCTGTACCGAGACGTTGTCGCGACTGATCACATCCTGAGTCGGCACATCCATCACCACGGTGCGCAGATCCACGCGCACCATTTGTTGTATCAAGGGGATCACTATGATGAGGCCAGGGCCCTTGACCCGGTAGAAGCGTCCCAACATGAAGATCACCCCGCGCTCATATTCGCGCAATATCTTGAAGGTGCTGATAAGCAGTGACACCAGCAGGAAGATAAGGGCGACGAAGAAGAGCTGGGTATTGTAGGCTAAGGCTTCCATGGTTACCTCCTAAGGTTTGTCTGAATCGGGCTGGGTCGCCTTTGGTGAGACGATCAGGGTGAGCTTGTCGCGCCCAAGCACCCGCACCGTTTCTCCGGTCTGGGTCTGGGTGTCGGATCTGGCCTGCCAACATTCGCCGCCCAGGGTAACCAGGCCGTACTTCTCAAAGCCCTTGACGACCCGGGCACTGGCGCCGATGAGCAGATCGTCACCGCTGACGTTGGCGGCCTTGCGGGCCTTCCACAGGCTGGAGAGAACCCAGAGGGAGAAGCCCGAGGCGGTGACGGTCACCGCAGCGATGAGCGGCAGCGAGATGGCGAGATCGCCGGCCTGTGCATCGATAAGAAACAGTGAGCCCAGGGCGAAGGCCGCGATGCCGCCAAGGCCCAGAATACCGAAGCTGGGCACCATGGACTCGGCAATGATAAGCGCTATGCCCAGCAGGATGAGCCCGAGTCCGGCATAGTTAACCGGTAGCAGCTGAAAGGCGTAGAGGGCGACTAAGAGGGCGATACCGCCCGTGACGCCAGCAACGCCTATGCCCGGGCTGTAAAACTCCAGCAGCAGGCCATAGATGCCGATTAGCATCAGGATATAGGCGATGTTGGGATCGGTAATGGTCGCTATGACACGGTTGCGCCAGCTCTGCTGGTGGGGCACTAATTTGGCTCCGGCCAGCGACAGGGATTGAGTCTCGCCGTCTATCACCAGGTTAAAGCCGTCGAGTTTCGCCACGAGTTCTTCGGGATCGGCGGCGATCAGCTCTATCACATTCTGGGCGAGCGCCTCATCTGAGGTGAGGGTGGCGGCGTCGATGACGGCTTTCTCAGCAAACTCGACGTTGCGGTTTCTGAGTTTGGCGAGAGAGCGAATATAGGCCACGGCATCGTTGAGCACCTTATGGGCCATGGCATCTTGGTTGTCCCTGGGGGTTGCCTGTGGCGTGGACTCGCCGGTGTCATCCTCTTGCGCCCCTTGCTTTTGGCTGGCTTTTTCTGATGAGCCACGCTCCTTAGCACTTGAACCTGAGCCTGAATCCGGACCAGAGTCTTGAGGCGAGGAGGGCATACCCAGCTGCACGGGTGTGGCGGCGCCAAGTGTGGTGGCCGGTGCCATGGCGGCGATATGGCAGGCGTAGAGCATGTAGGTGCCGGCGCTCATCGCCCTGGCACCCGGCGGCGCCACCAGACAGGCGATAGGGATCTCGGATGCAAGGATCGCCTGATTGATGCTTCTCAGACTGGTGACCAGCCCGCCCGGGGTGTCTAATACTATCATGATCAGCGGCGGTCTCTGGTCTCTTGGCAGGCGGTTGGCCTGGTCAATTTCGTCGCTGAGATACTCGCCTATGGCCGGGCCTATGGCGCCGCTAAATTGCAGCAGGGGGAGCGGCTGGGGCGTGATTTCCGTAGCGGGCGCGTCATTTTGCTGCGCGGCAGTTTCTGCCTTAGACACGGCCGTTCCCTGGCTCAGCAGGATCAGCAAGAGCAGGAGGATAAAACTCAGTAGACGCAAGTTTAAATACTGCATAACGACTCCCAATATCCCTTTAAGTTTAGACGATTTCCCATTGGCGATAATTCTTGGTGATATTTGATTTGGCGGCTTGTCTTTTATGCTGAGTGTGTTATTTTTCTCGGCTTTTTTCATGGGCGGGAGCGCTTAGCATGTTTGTTGGATTCGATTATGGCAGCGCCAACTGCGCCGTCGGCACTATGGAAGGGGACAAGGTACGCCTCTTGCCCCTGTCGGGAGATTCTCACTACCTGGTATCGACCCTGTATGCCTTCGATAGAGAGCTGATCGCCGAGGCCGTCTATCAGCAGCTACATAGCGACTTAAAGGCCGAGTATGGCAAGCTGCGCTCGGCCCAGCTAAGCCGTGCCCGTCATGCCCGTCAGGCGCTGGATCTGGACAGCGATGAACAGGCAGTATTCGTCGGCGAGCAGGCGGTGCAGCACTATCTGGAGATGCCGGAAGAGGGTTTCTATGTTCGCTCGCCCAAGTCTTTCCTCGGTGCGACGGGTTTGCGAGCGGATCAAATAGCCCTGTTCGAAGATATCGTTACCCTGATGATGATGCATATCAAGGCCTTAGCGGATAAACAACTGGGTGCCAAGGGGGGCGCCACCCACGCGGTGATCGGCCGCCCGGTGAACTTCCAGGGGATAGGCGGTGAGGAGAGCAATCGCCAGGCCGAAGCCATCCTAGCACTGGCCGCCAGACGCGCAGGTTTCAATGAGGTGAGTTTCCTGTTTGAGCCCCTGGCGGCGGGAATGGATTTCGAGGCCAGCCTGACCCAGGATAAGACGGTACTTGTGGTGGATGTGGGCGGCGGTACCACTGACTGCTCTGTGGTGAAGATGGGGCCGTCCCATATGGCAAAGGCCGATCGCAGCGCGGATTTTCTCGGCCACAGCGGGCAGCGTATAGGCGGTAACGACTTGGATATCGCCCTGGCCATGAAGGCCTTTATGCCCTATTTGGGACTGGGCTCTCAGATGGTTAATGGCCTGCCGGTACCCAGTCAGCCCTTTTGGAATGCGGTGGCGGTCAACGACATCAGTGCCCAGCGCGACTTTGCCAGTCTGACGACCCGTAAGATGCTCGAGGAGCTGATTAAAGATGCCGAGCGCTCGGATCTGCTGTCGCGTTTGCTCAAGGTGCAGCGCGACCAGCTCGGCTATCGCTTGGTGCGCAGCGCAGAGGGCGCCAAAATTGCCCTGTCGGACAGTGCGGCCACCCAGACGAGCCTGGAGTATGTCGATGTGGCGCTAAGCGCCGAGGTAGACCAGCAAGGCTTCGTTGATGCGATCGCCCAGCCTGTAAGCCTGATTCAGTCCTTGATGGCCGAGGCGATGGCGCAGGCCCAGGGCGAATTAACCCAGTCACAGGCGGACATCATCTATGTGACCGGTGGTACGGCTAAGAGCCCGGCGATTTACCAGAAGATTGCGCAGATGTATCCTGATACTGAGATAGTGGTCGGCGATCACTTTGGTAGTGTGACCGCCGGACTGACTCGCTGGGCGCAGAAGGTGTTTGGCTAAGCCGTGAAGCCGTGAAGCCGTGAAGGCGTTAAGGTAAAAAGGCAAAAAGGTAAAAAGACAAAAGGCAACAAGGAGTGAAGATGAAAGCTTGGATTGGCATGATGGGTGTTGCGGCAATAACCCTGCTTACAGGCTGCGGCGATGACGTGGGCAAGGTGAGTCTAGGGGTCTTTACTACTAAAGATGTGATCATCGAGGCCAGGCAAGATCCTAAGATCCCCGGGGTGACCTGTCATATCAGCCGTATCGAGGCAAACCTGGATTTTGCCGACCCGTCGGATATGGGCATCGCCTGTCGCCAGACAGGGCCTATTCTGCCAGCGGATCTCGCCAACATAGACAAGAGTCAAGGCGGTGAGGTGGTGTTTAAGGCCTCCCTGAGTATCTTATTTAAGTCGCTTAAGGTGAGACGCATCTATGATGCCGACAATCAGACGCTGATCTATCTCTCCTATTCCACCAAGGAGACAGATGGCAGCCATAAGCACAGCCTGTCAACCGTGCCGCTCTATGGCACCAAGTCCTGGCAGGCGCCCGCAGCAAGTCCTGCGGCGCAAGCGCCTAACTAATACCAATCGTAATAAATAATTGATCATGCTAGCTTGTTAAAACGCTCGATAACTGTATTAGTATTTTTAATTGTAGAATAACTACTTATCTAAAAATCCTGTTTTGTTCTCAAGCGTTTTTCCTGCGCTATTTCTGATCACATGTTTACTGTGATTGGTATAAATTGTATTAGCAAGCAATATTAATCGAAGAAAAACGCCGTCATTTCTGACGGCGTTTTTTTATGAATTCAAGCTGGGTTCGGGCTAGGTTCAGACCGGGCTTAAGCAGATGGTCCTTCACTGGCAGTGCCTTGCAAAACCGCATTGTAGCGGGCAAAACCGGCCTCGAGATCTTTGATGAGATCTTCAGGGTTTTCCAGGCCAACATGCAATCGAATCAATGGCTTGCTACTGTCCCACTGGGTGGCGGTGCGCAACTTATCGATGCCGAAGACGCCCAGGATCAGGCTCTCGTAACCGCCCCAGGAGAAGCCCATCTTGAAGTGCTGCATGTTTTCTACGAAGGCGGTGATCGCCTTGATGTTGCCGCGCTTGAGCACGAAGGAGAAGAGTCCATTTGAGGCGCTGAAATCCCGCTTAAAAAATTCATGTCCAGGGCAGGAGTCGAAGGCGGGGTGACGCAGATGATCCACCTCGGGGCGCGTGGCCAGCCAGTTGGCGACCTCGAGGCCATTCTTCTCATGCTGTGCCATACGTACGCCCAGGGTACGCAGACCACGGCTGGCGAGATAGATATCGTCCGCCGAGGTGCATTGTCCCATCAGGTAGCTGTTTTCCCTCAGCTGGTCCCAATGGGCCTGGTTGGCGGTGGCCGTGCCCAGCATCACATCCGAGTGACCGACGATATACTTGGTCGCCGCCTGAATCGAGATATCGACGCCCAGCTCGAAGGGACGACAATTGATGGGCGATGCCCAGGTGTTGTCCAGCATCACCACCAGGTTATGTTTATGGGCTATGGCGCTCAGGGTCGGCACATCCTGCACCTCCAGGGTGATGGAGCCTGGAGACTCGAGAAACAGCACCTTGGTGTTGGGGCGGATAAGCGCCTCGATGCCGTCGCCGATGAGGGGATCATAGTAAGTCGTTTCTATGCCGAAGCCCTTGAGCAGCTTGTCGCATAGATCCCGCGTGGGTTCATAGGCGGTGTCGACCATCAAGAGATGATCGCCCGCCTTGAGGAAGGAGAGCAGGGCGCCTGAGATGGCCGCCGAGCCAGAGGGATAGAGGGCGGTGCCGACGCCACCTTCGAGTTCGGCAATCGCCGCCTGAAAGGCGAAGTGGGTAGGGGTACCGCGGCGACCATAAAACATCTCGCCGTTGGCGCGATGCTTGGTGGCGTGGCGCATCTCTTCTATGGTGTCGAACACCACGGTGGAGGCGCGAAACACTGGCGGGTTGATCACCCCCTTACTCCATTTCTTGTCGCGGCCGACGCTGACTATCTTGGTCTCTCTTTTCATCCCATACTCTCGTGTTGGCAACTAAGTGTAGCCATCTTAACATCTATACGGCTAAATGAAAGTGAGATTTATTGGAGTCGTTTCCGCTTTTCCTGAGCCTTATTAGTCCTGCCCCTTATTAGGCCTCTAGCGGCAGACGGACATGGATAACCACCCCGACGGCCTGATTATCCTGCATCAGGTTTTCGGCGCGAATGGTGCCGTTGTGGAAGTCGGTGACCAAGCGGGCGATATAGAGGCCGAGTCCAAGGTGAGGCTTGTCCTGCGCCTTCTGGGCACGTACAGATACCATAGACTCGAAGATCTGCTCGCCCATGTTGGCAGGCAATGATGGCCCCTGATTGCTGACACTCAGTAGCGCCTGTCTGCCCTTGGCCTTGAGTGACACCTTGATCGGCGTATCGCTCTGGCTGAACTCGATGGCGTTGGCGATCAGCTTATCCATCAGCTGGGCGATATATTCGGGAACGCCGCGCATGGTCATGGGTTCCTTGTCGATCTCCAATTCGAATACCTGATTGGCATAGGTCATCTGATAGCCCTGCATGCAACCGGCGACCACCTTGGAGAGGGGGAAGTTGTCCACCTCGGCATCGGTCAGTGCCTCTTCGAGGCGGGTGGCCTCGCTCATGTTGTTGAGGATCATGTTGAGTCGGCTCACCCCTTCGTGGGCTCTGTCCACATACTTTTGATGCTGGGGCGGCAGATCCTGGCTGTTGAGATGCTCGAGGGACGAGCGCACCACGGCCACAGGGGTACGCAGCTCATGGCCCAGGCGTGAAGACATATTCTCCAGATAGTGGGTATATTGGCTCAGACGCCCGACTATGCTGGCAAAGCTACGGCTGAGATCGCCGATTTCATCGCGCACCTTGGAGCCGACGATCGCCTTTCTGATCCTGCCTTGGCTGTCGATGGCCTGCTCCGCATCGTCTCTCAGCTTACGAATACGGCTAGAGATGCTGGAGGCGAAGAAGAAGAGGGCCAGGGTGCCCATGCTCATAATGGTCAAGATGACGTTGAACAGCTTCTCCAGCGCCTTGTTACGCAGGGTGCGGATGCCGTGGGTGGTCTCTTCGGCGATCACCACGCCCATCACGTCATCGTCTATCCAGATAGGGCTGGCGGCGGCCAGGATCACCGCCTTGCCGTCCGGGGTTAGGCGCCAGGTGGAGCCAAATTGGCCGGCTAGGGCCTTGCGGATATGGCTGCCCTCGAGCACGGTAGAGTCCTTGAGCGAGTCGACGAAATGCTTAGGCGGTGTGGTCAGAATACGATAGTAGAGCGGGTGCAGGAACTGCTGCTTAAAGCGGCCCCAGAAGGTATCCGGCGTCTGCTCGGTCGCCGTCTGCGCCCATACGTTGGTGCTGCTGTAGATGTCGCCTGACTTTGCCAATACCCGGCCGTGGCGGTCCACCACCCAGATCCGTGAGCTGTTATGGCTCATCCCCTTGATGATGCTCTCGATCTCAGGCGAGGGCACGAGCACAGTACCTAGCTTGCTGACATCATCTGTGGCCGAGGTGCCGACTATCGCCTCGACATTACGTTTCTTTCTGTCGTTGACATCGACGATGGCAAAGCCCAGCTTGCTGCCCACCATCTCCAGCGGCATCCTCAGCTCGATATTGTAGCCTTTGTCGGTTTTTAGCCACTTGCCCTGGATGCGCACCTCTGGGGTGACCGGCTGTGACTTACGGGGATCGGCGGGTAGCTCGAAGGCGCTTATCCAGCCGTCGCGTATGGTGGCCACGATATAGCGGCGAAATTGGCCATCGGGCGCCAGGGTGGCGATGGCCAGATGATCGTTGTTGTCGATGCGCAGGCTGTTGGTGCCGCGGTAGATCACCTTAGGATCTGTCACCTCGAAATAACCATAGAGGTAACCGGCGTACTTACCCACCATGTGGGTAAAGCGGATGTTGAGCGGCTTGCCGTCATCTGCCTTAAACAGCTGATGGTCGGCGCCGTAGGTCAGGGCGCGGTGACGATTATCGGCCCATTCGCCCAGCTTGCCGTCCAGATGGATAGGGCCGGTTAACGGGTAGGCGTAGAGATCCCGTCCCTTCTTGACCTGTGACAGAAAACTCGCCTGCTTGTCGAACAGCTTAGGGCGTTCATGCAGGGCGGTGGCCAGCGCCTGGGTCGTGCCCTCCAGGGTCTTCTCCTGACCGTGGCGCAGGTATTTTTCCATCTCCCACACATATTGGTAGCCAAGCCAGGGCAGGCAGAGCAGGAAGAGAGAGAGTATGGCGACCTTAGTGCGCAGGCCGATGGGCAGATTAAACATGCTTAGTCTTGGGTATCCCAGCGGTAGCCCATGCCGTAAACGGTATCGATGCAATCGAACTCAGGGTCTTGGCTGATAAATTTCTTGCGGATCCGCTTCACATGGGAGGTGATGGTGCTGTCATCCACATAGATCTTGGCATCTTGCATCAATGCCTGGCGGCTACGCACGTGGCCGGGGCGCTTGGCCAGGGCGTGCACCATCCAAAATTCGGTGACCGTCAGTTCGATAGGCTGCTGCTTCCAGTAGACCTGAATGCGGTTGACATCTATGGTCAGGTTGCCGTGCTCTATCATGCCATCTTGCGGGTTGGCGCCATTTTGGATGTCCGAGCGCCTAAATAGCGCGGCCAGGCGTGCGATCAGATGGGGGAAGCTGACGTCTTTGCTCAGGTAGTCATCGGCGCCCAGTCTCAGGCCGCAGACGGTGTCGAAGTCACTGTCTCTGGCGGTCAAAAAGATGATAGGCAAAGTGTTCGACATGGCCCTGAGCGACTGGCACAGGGTAAAGCCACCGTCTATCTCATCTTCCAGGCCAATATCGATGATCGCTAAGTCAGGCAGACGAGTGTTGAAGGCCTCCATGGCGCTGGGGCGATTGGCGTACGCCTGCACAAAGTAGCCTTGCTGTTGCAGCACCTCTTTGTAGTTTTCGCGGATAGCCGCCTCATCTTCAACTATTGCAATACGCTTCATGATCCATCCATTACAGCTTAGTGTTTCTGGAGTGTGACTATACAGCAAAATGCCGGGGAGAAAAGTGGCCCGGGACAAATGCCATTTTCTTGCCACATTTGGTCTGCGCATCGTCATTTTTGCACCCCGGACTTGCCATTTCACTCATGTTTAATGACCTCATCGACAGGAACCACAAGGTTCTGATTAAACCCATCCATGTCAACTTGAGGATTTTCCCATGAAGAAGCAGATCATCGCCGCATTAATCAGTGTTTCATTATTTGGCAGCTCAATGGCTTTCGCTGCCCCCGCAACTCAAACGACGCAAACGACAGACAGCAGCTCGACAGATGAAGAGGCGCTTATCGGTGTCGGATCAGGCATAGTGCTGGGCGCCGTGGTAGCCGGGCCTGTGGGCGCGATTATCGGCGCCTTTACCGGTGGCATGATAGGCCAGACGGTGGCCAACGACAGCGAGATCAAGCAGCAGCAGGCCGCTTTGGCCGAGAAGGAGAGTCGCCTGATGGCGCTCAAGCAGCAAAACGAGGCGTTGCTGACGGTGCAGCAGGAGTATCAAGAGGCCAAGGTAGAACTGGCTCAGCTCAGACAACATCAGGGCACTCGCCTGGAAGAGCTGGCCCTAGGCCTCAATGTGCAGTTTAAGACAGGCTCTTCTACCGTCGAGCCTCACTTTAAGGGGCAGCTCGATGAGGTGGCCGATGCCATGGCAATCTCGCCCCAGCTCAAGCTGGATCTGACTGGTTACGCCGATAGACGCGGCGACAGCAGCTATAACCAGGCGTTGTCTGAGCAGCGCGTCGCCGAGGTAAGAAGTTACCTGGTATCTAAAGGCGTGGATGAGGCCAGGCTCGATGCCAAGGCCTATGGTGCCAGCGCACCGGTCAAGGATGAGCAGAGTTTCGAAAATGATTTCTTCGATCGCCGCGTGACCATCAAGTTGCTGCCTGGCGATACCGCCCTGGCTTCAAACTAGATTTTGCACCATGAAGCAACGCGTAAAAGGAGAAATAAGATGTTGCCACGCCCGTATCTCAGGATGAACCAGACCGACCTTTGCCCCCCGAGGGGGGCGTTTTTTTCTCGCCAGCGTCTGGTACTTGCCGCCTTGGTGTTAAGTGTTACTGCGCTCGGCTCGGCGGCGCCTGCCTTTGGGCGCATGAGTCAGCTATCCGAACCTAATGTGCATGGCGCCAGATTTGACGAGCAGCTGCATCATTTTGACCTGCCGGCAGCCGACGAACCTACTCTGGGGCAGGGCGTGCTCGAGTATCGTCTAAATGGCGTTCAATTGGGCAGTGATCTGCCGGCGACGGCGCTGGCGGTGGATACCCAGGTGCAGATGAACATCTCCGGCTGGATCAACCGGGTGTCGGTGAAGCAGGTGTTTGTCAACGACACTGCCCACTGGCTTAACGGCCGTTATCAGTTCCCGCTCCCCCATGATGCGGCGGTCGACAGTCTCAAGTTGCATATTGGCCAGCGGGTGATCGTCGGTGAGATCCAGCCCAAGGAGGTGGCCAGACAAACCTTCGAGCAGGCCAAAGTAGAGGGCAAGAAGGCGAGCTTGGTGAGCCAGCAAAGGCCCAATATCTTCACCTCTGAGGTGGCTAATCTCGGGCCGGGAGAGGCGTTGGTCGTTGAGATCGCCTATCAACAGCAGGTGCGCTATCAAGATGGCGAGTTTAGCCTGCGTTTCCCAACGGCCATCATCCCGAGATACTTCCCCAAGGGTAAGGCGCAAAACTTGGACCATGAGTCAGGCGTCGTTAATGAGGAACGGCCGCATTTGGCAACTTCTGTGAGCACGGCACCTGACGAGCAGAAGCTCTATCTAGATGTGGTGCTGGATGCCGGCATGGCGATCGGTCGTCTGGAGACCCCTTATCATCAGATGCGCCAGACCCAGCTTGGCGGCACCAAGATAGGCCTGAATCTCACCTCTAGCCTCAGGCCTGACAGAGATTTTCTGCTCAAGTGGCGCCCACAGCTTGCTGAGCAGCCGAGCGCCGTGATGTTTGCTCAGCTGGGCAAGACACATCGGCAGCTAGCCGTTTCTACCGCTGGTAATGATGAGGCGCAGAGCGATGAACAAGGCATGCAAAAACTTGCTCAGAAAAACAGCTACGCCCTGGTCATGCTGATGCCGCCTCAGGATAAGGCACGCCTGCGTCTACCAAGAGAGTTAACTTTGGTTATCGACACCTCGGGCTCCATGACCGGCGACTCTATCGCTCAGGCCAAGTCGGCTATCTTAAATGCCTTAGCCGGGTTGAGTAGTCAGGACACCTTCAATGTGATCGCCTTTGACAGCAGCGTGCGTAGCCTGTCGCCGGTGGCGCTTGCGGCCACCGCCGCAAACCTGGGCAAGGCCAACCTGTTCGTGCAGAGTCTTGAGGCCGATGGCGGCACCGAGATGGCGCCTGCGCTGCTGCGGGCACTGAGTCAGCCGGATACAGGCGTTTCGGCCATTGCTTCTTCGGGGAGAGCCGAGCGGTTGAAGCAGGTGGTGTTTATTACCGATGGCGCCGTGGGCAACGAGGCGTCGCTGTTTGCACTTATCGCCGCCAATATCGGACATCAGCGTCTGTTTACCGTAGGGATAGGCTCGGCGCCGAATGGCTACTTCATGGAGCGTGCCGCCAGGGCGGGACGTGGCACCTATACCTATGTGGGCAAGATCAGTGAGGTGGACGCCAAGATAGGCGAACTGCTGGAAAAAATTGAATCGCCTCAAATAAGCGATGTGACACTGACCCTGGATGATGGCTCTATTCCCGACTACTGGCCGGTACAGATTGGCGATCTCTATGCCCATGAGCCCATCATGGTAGCGATGAGGCTAACCCCTGCGGAGCGAGCCCGAAGCGATGCCCTGATCATCTCGGGCGATCTCGATGGCAAGCACTGGCAGCGTCGCTTGGCCTTGGTGGGGGGCGAGAAGCCAAGGGGAATCGATCTTATCTGGGCGCGCAATCAAATTGCCAGCCTGCAACTGAGCAAAAATGTGCAGAACCAAGCCGCAATAAAAGAGCGTGTCACCCGACTGGCGATGGATTATCACCTGGTCAGCCCCTACACCAGCCTGGTGGCGGTGGATAAAACCCCTTCACGCCCCGAAGCGATGGACGCCTTGGAGCTGTTTAAACCCGCGCCTATGCCTGTGCAATCTCAGTGGCCACAAACCGCTACCGAGAGCCGTCTCTATCTGGCGCTGGGGGCCATGATGTTGCTGCTTATCGGCGCCTATTGGGTGAGTTATCTTCCCTGCTTGCAGGGGCTGTGGCGCAGACGCCAGGAGGCCTGATGATGAATCGTCGCAGACGCCTGGGACTCAGGCATGTCCTGCTGTTGACCGCACTGATGGCGGCCATGACACTGATCTTTAAAGGAGGTTATATGCAAGCCAAGGCACATTTTGCTCAGTTCTTGATTGAGCGGGCATGGGATAGAACCCTAGCGGATCGTAAAGCCCACAAGCCATGGAGCTGGGCCGATACCTACCCGATAGCTAAATTGCATTTTGCCGACGAGCAGGGGCGGCGCCGTGGTGCGCCCCTCTACGTGTTGGCAGGCGCCTCGGGGCGCAATCTGGCCTTCGGGCCTGCCGCGATCCTGGCGGATAATCAGATCAATCACTGGGGCAATACGGTCATTGCCGGTCACAGGGATACCCATTTCGCCAGGCTCGAGGGGATCTACCCGGGGCAGGTGATCACCCTGCAGGATGCCTCGGCGCAGGTAGTGAATTATCGCGTGCTGGGGACTCAGGTGGTGGATGAGCAAGATACGGCGCTGCTGGCTCAGGAAGATGCCCTGCGCCTAACCTTAGTGACCTGCTACCCCTTCGATAGCTTAGGCGGGCAGAGCCGCCAGCGTTTCGTGGTGATTGCCGAGCCTATGGCGGGGGAGGAGGCGCTGGCGACGCGTTTACCCGCATCATCAGAGCCAACCCAGTCATCGGGTCGACTCCAATCGTAGGCACTAGAGGGGCATTACCCGATTTCGGCCCAGTTTTTTGGCGTCATAGAGGAAACTATCAGTGCGCTCGATAAGCGATTCGAAGGTGTCATTTGGCTGCCATTCGCTGACCCCGAAAGAGGCGCTAATCTTATCGATTGTCTGATTCTTGCGTCTGTCCTTGAGGGAGATCTTCTCCAGGGCTCGGCGCATGGCATCGGCCAGATGGCGGGCCTTGCGTTGATGGCTGTTAGGCACTATGAGGGCAAATTCTTCGCCGCCATAGCGATATAATTTGACCCCGTCACGGCAGGATTCACCTAAGCGCTTGGCCACCGCTTGTAACACCTTGTCGCCGAGATGGTGGCCATAGGTGTCGTTGAAACTCTTGAAATGGTCCACATCGGCCAAGATCAGGCAGGTGCCTTCAGGGCTCTGAGCCAGTACGCCCTTAAGATCCTGATCGAAGGCGCGGCGGTTGAGCGCGCCTGTGAGGGCGTCATGGTAAACGTCTTGTTCCGATTGTTTCAGAGCTTCTCTCAGGGCGGCGATCTCTTCCTGGGCCTTGTCTAGGCGACCGGTAAAATACTCTGTACTTTGGCGTATATCATCGGATTCTTTCACCAGATCCCGTACCAGCCCCAATACCTTCTCCAGGCTCAGGCCTTCTTCCTCGATGCGATTGAGACGATTGAAGTTGCTGTCGACCTTCTGCTGAAACGCGGTGGCGTCTTGGTTGGTATCCTTGATCGACTGTGACAGCTCTATGGTCATGGCCTCCAGATTCTGGCGCATGTTGAGCACGTTAACCTCGCTGGGATCGGCAATATGCTCTCGGTAGAGCAGCTCGGCAGTGACCGGCGGGCAGGTGTTGTGTTCATTGACTATCTTATCCATCTTGGTGATGAGTTCGGGGTTTTGCTGGCCGACGTAGGCATACCACAGGGCATAGTTGGTGGGGGTCGTCGGGATCTGATGCTTGAGCATCAAGGGGACCGCTTTCTTAAGGTTGATAGCGGCTTCGCGTAGCAAATCTTTGCTCATTTCGACTCCAGGATAAGGTGATCTCGGCGGCGCCATACAGGTTTCGGCGCTGCAAAACAAGCCTTAGGGCGCAAGTTGGCAGGTCGTTTTCTTAAAGGGTGGCTATGTAAAGCATAGCTACCAAGTCGACTCCCTGCCTTTCTATACTCGTGAGCCTTAATGCAGACTTTGTTGATTTGGCGCCCATTTTAACCAATCGGGATCCACTTTGGGCTGCAGGCTAAAGATCTGATGCTGACCGATGCGATTTTGCTCTGTGGTCGCCGATTGTGTGGCCACGCCAATACCACCGGCGATGATGGTCTCCAGTGAGCCGGTTTCGATCTGTGCGCCGGAGAAGAGGCCGAGATCGACCTTGATTCCCGACAGAGCCCAGAACTGACTGCTCTGATTGATCAAGTGACGATACCCGCTTGCCACCTGGGCTGTCATCTCGACCTGGGTGCCAGTGGCGGATAGTTGTACCTGCTTGACTTCGCCTATCTTGATACCGCGGAAGATGATAGGGGTGCCTATCTTAACCGAGCCCAGGTTGTCATCCACCAGAGTGAAGGTGAGTGCGTCTTGGGCGAGTAATGCCGGGGACTCGACGCTGCCCATAAAGTCATGCACTGTGTTGCCACTCTCACCCGGTAGCACGAACACGTAGGGGCCGGTAATTAGGGTCTCGGCGGCCGTGATGCCTGAGAGGGAGATATTGGCGTCGACGATAAAGTATTGGGCATCGTCGGCCAGGAAAGGCGCTGCGTAGTCGCCATAGAGGTAGGCGTCGACGCTGACACTGTGCAAGTCTTGGGATAGTTTAACCCTCTCGACTTGCCCTATCTGATGGCCCTGATAGCGGATCGGCGCGTGGGCACTCAGGCGTGTGCTGGCATCGAACACTATGCTGATGGGGGTTGCCTTAGCGCGGGCCAAGGTCTCTGAGCCATAGAGGTGGCTCTGGTTCCCGATATCGTCTTTGTCCAGTAGCCCAAGGGATACGCTGCCCTTTAATGCGCCCTCTAGCGGCGCCACATCCAGCTTGACGCCATTTAGGCTGGCATCGACGCTCAGGGCACTGTTACGCCAGAAGATGGTGCTTGGCTTAACCAGCGAGGCAAACTGCTTGTCGATACCCAGTTCGATGGCAAAGTCTTCGCTGCTGGCGCGCCAGTTGACTCCTTGCACCTCACCGATCTGCATCTTCTTATAGTAGATAGGGGAGTGGGCGGCGAGACCGGCACCATCCGGACTGGTAAGCACTATCTTGAGGCGATTCTGCTTAGCCAGATACCCCTCGGCCTGCTTGGCATTGGCAAACAGCGGCAGTGATCTCTTAGGATTGACTAATTTCTTACTGCGGCCCTGCATCAGGCTGATGGCGCCTTTGGTGAGGGTGGACAGATCCCGGGTATTGACGTTGATGCCGTCCAGGGAGGCATCGATCGCCAGCGCCGATTCGGCAACGAAGTAGCTCCCCTGATGGATCAGCTTGGCAAATTCGGGCCAGATCTGGATGCGGTAGGCCAGGCCGGAAAAGTCAGGTTTAAACTCGACGCCGTCGACCTGACCTATGGGCAGTTGTTTGTAGCGCACCTCGGCGCCTGCGCTGATCCCTGGGTTTTCCTCGGCGCTAAGGCTGAGCAACAGCGGCGGCTGTGTGTGCTGCGGGGCCTTGGTCAGCAGTGGGTAGCTGGCCTGATGTTCGCCGCTGCCGGGCATGAAGGCTACCACATTCCCGGTAACCAGTCGGCTGGCATGTTTGATGCCGCTAAGCGATAGATCGGCGCCTTCGAGCCAGAATTGACTGTCTGTGCCGAGAAGCTCGGCATATTGGGTGGCGATATTTGCTTCGAAGGTCACGCCCGACTCGGTCAGCTGGGTATGGGTGATCTGGCCTATGGTGATGCCGCGATAGACGATGTCGGCGCCTGTGCTTAGGTTATCTGCGTCATTGGCCGTGAGGCTGAAGCTAATGCCGCCCAGGGCATGCTCTTTATCCTCGAAGATGGTGAAGGTCTGATTGACGTTCGCCTGCTCGCTGCTACTTTGTGAAGAGAAGCTGACGCCACCGGCGAGGATGGCCGAGAGGCTCTCAGTCTTGACCTTGATGCCAGATAGTGACGCGTCCAGCGCCAGCCCGGAGACATTCCAGAAGCGTGAGTCCTGTTTTACCAGGTGGGCATACTTCTTCTCTATGTATGCGTTAAAGAGGATGCTGTCGTCGTTCACCAAGCGATAGCTGACTATTTTGCCGACCGGGATCTGACGGTAAAACACCTGTGAGCCCACATCCAAAGAGCCGAGGGAAGGGCTGGTGAGTTCGATCATTAAACCATCTGAGCCCGGCGCCACCGGCGGGGCCTGATCTTCGGCGGTAAACTCGTTCTTGTAATCGCCTTCGCCTGGCTGGATGGCGATATAGTTACCCGAGAAGAGGGCGTCTAGCCCTTCTACACCCGTGATCGATGCCTTAGGGGTCACCAGCCAGAACTTGGTCTCATCACGCAGGAACGGGGTCGAGCGGTAATCCATCAGCAGATCCACATAAACGCCCTGGAGTTGATCGTCGATACTGATATCAACCACCTTACCCACGGTTAAGCCCTGGTATCTGACCAGCGTCTTACCCACGTCTATCCCCGTGGCGCTGGGAAAATGGATGCGCACCTCGACGCCAGACTCGCGAATGCTCTTGATCCCGAGCCAAGCTCCCAGGGCCAGAGCGATCAGAGGAAGTAGCCAGATGGGAGAGAAGAGTTTTTTCTTAACGACTTTTGGTGTTTCAATTTGTGTCATCTTTCGATTCCAATCGGTCCCAGAGTAAACGCGTGTCTAATACTTTTGCGGCCAGCTGTGTTAGCAGAATCACCAAGGCGAAGGCGGTGGCCGCCGGCGCCGGCTTGGCATCCCAAATCTGTCCCATGTTAATGAGCGCCGCGGTAATGGAGATCACAAACAGATCCAGCATGGACCAGCGACCTATCCATTCGATGATATGAAAGCCTGCCATGAGCGTTTTTTTCGAGATCGGCAGGCGATAGCTGATCGCCGTCAGGTAAAGTGCCAGGCCAAAAATTTTCAACATGGGCACTAAGATACTGGCGGTAAACAGAATAATGGCAATAGGTAAAAGGTCTAGGTGCACCAGGTGGTTGATGCCGCTGAAGATGGTGTCCTGGCGTACCTGCCCCTGACTGGTCATGATGGTGATGGGGTAGAGGTTCGCCGGAAACAGCAAGATGGCGGCGGTGATCAGCAGCGCCCAGCTCTTCTGCACACTGGTGCGATCCCGGCTCTGCACCGCCTGTCCGCAGCGTGGACAGCTGCCCTGATCGAGATGGCACAGAAACTTACAGGTAGGGCAGTTGGTCAGCCCCAATGATTCGCCCTGGGGAGGCCTGCTGTGCTTACTCATCCAGCACGCTCCACATATGTTCTATGTCATATTCCCGCTGCATGAAGATCACCATGATAAACAACATGGTGAAACAGAAGGTGCCTACTCCGAAATAGAGGTCGGTGTAATCTGAGAGCTGAAATACCGAGACGAAGATGCTGATCATGTAGATCTCAAGCATGGAGAGTTGCGCCAATAAACTGTGCTGCTTCAGCAGCTTCTTATAGATATTGCGAAAGAAAGGGATCTTGAGTCGGTATTTGACGATCAGCACCTGGGTGAGTATCGATAGGATAAGCAGGCCAGGGGCGATCACCGCCGCCACCAATACGGCAATGCCCACGACCCAATAGCCCTGAGCGGCCACGGCCATGGCGCCTCCGGCTATGGTGGTGGTGCGAATGCTGCCGAGAAAATGCATCTCAAGCACAGGAAAAAAGTTGGCGGGGAAATAGAGCACCAGCGCAGTGATACACAGGGCTAACATGCCATTGACGGAGCAGTAGGGGGTATCATAGAGATTGGTATGGCAGCGTGGGCAGAGAGCCCGCCCCCCAGTTGGCAAGGCGCGTTTTCTCACGACCAGATCGCAAGCACGGCAAAGAACGATACTCTTATCTAACACCTCTGTTTTCATATCTGTTCTGGGGCGCTTCCTGTCATCTAAGGCTATATCAATAGTGAGAATTTCTTGATATAGACCAGTAATCTATTGCCTATAAGATATTACTATAGTCAATCTATTGAAATACCTAATAAGGTGGCGCCTAAATCCGGCGCCAATAGTTGCGCAGATTCTAACAGATAAAGTTTGAGACTTGCATAAGAAGTTGTATTTATGAGATTCTACAACTGTATATAAAAACAGTGCGAGGGCGAATATGGCAGTTATAACGAAATTTGTCGTAGTCAGAGAAGGGGTGGAGAAGATGACATTCACATCTAAGAAGGAGGCGGATGCCTACGATAAGATGCTCGATATCGCGGATAATCTTCTTCCTTTTATTGAGCAAGTTGATTTAGGCTTAGATGAAAATGCATTAGAACAACTTTGTTTCTACATGGCAGAACATAAAGATCAGCTCATGGGACTCTTGAAAGGCGGCCCCGCAACTAAGGCTGCACCGGCAAAGAAACCCGCCAAGAAAGCAGAAACGAAAGCTGAAACGAAAACATAAATTGTTAGGAAATTTGTATGAGTACACCTTGTTACACGACGCTTACCCGTCAAGTTGAAGCCCTGTTTAGCGGCGAAGATAACCTCGTCGCGGCGATGGCAAACTTCTCGGCGCTGCTCAACGAGCATCTGGATGATATTAACTGGGTCGGCTTCTATCTGCTGCAAGGTGATCAGCTGGTGCTGGGCCCCTTCCAAGGCAAAGTGGCTTGTACCCGTATTCCGATGGGGAAGGGGGTATGTGGCACGGCGGCCCAGAGTGATACCACTTAGCGCATCGAAGATGTCCATGCGTTCGATGGCCACATCGCCTGTGATGCCGCCAGTAACTCGGAAATTGTGATCCCACTGCGCCGTGACGGTCAGGTGATCGGCGTGCTCGATATCGATAGCCCCTCCTTCTCTCGTTTCGACGAGGCGGATCAATTGGGGCTAGAGTCCTGCGTAAAAAGTCTGGAAAAGGCTTTATTTGCTTAAACTACAACCAATTTTGCACAATTGATGGTCGCTTTCGTCTGGCGCGCCCTTATAATAGGCCGCTTGATGAATTCAAAAACACGCCGTGAGAATTTTCATTAGTTGAAATGAATACATGGCGTTTATTGACTGTAATTGATAAGGTATGTTGGATTGCGTGGTCGCCGCCTAGTGGCATATAAGCGACCCGATGTCTAACCAATATGAACGACACGCCAGTGCCGACGTTAACCCGGCGAGGTGATAGTCCCTTTTAAACTGTGGAAGTAATGATGGAATCAACAGAAAAGTTGACCGACACCAACGCAATTCTTGCGTATTTATATGAAACATTTCCTTTATGCTTTATCGCTGAAGGTGAAACTAAGCCTCTAAAAATAGGATTGTTTCAAGACTTGGCTGAAAGGTTAGCTGATGATTCTAAAGTCAGTAAAACGCAATTAAGAATCGCCTTACGCCGTTACACCAGTAGCTGGCGTTACCTGAAAGGGGTTAAGGCTGGGGCACAGCGTGTCGATCTCGACGGCAATGAGTGTGGCGAGCTTGAGCAAGAGCATATTGACCATGCACAGGCTACACTGAAGGAGAGTCAAGAGAAGGCTAAGGCAAAGCGTGCAGCGAAAGTGGCGGCAGAAAAGGCTGAGAAGCCTGGTCCTAAGTCTGAGAAGAAAGCCTTCAAGAAGCCACAGCCTAAGCGCAGCAGCAAACCAGCGCCTAAAGCGGCTAAGCCACAGGTTGAAGCCAAGGATTTAACCCCGGCAACACTGACCGAGTTGAAACCAAATCAACGTGTGAGTGTCAAACTAGGTAAATCACCTGTTGCAGGTGTTGTCCTGGACATCAAGAAAGAAGATGTTCAAGTACAGTTAGATTCAGGATTGACGGTAAAAGTCCCGGTAGAGCATATCCTGTTATAACTGTTCATCGTTTAAAAGGAGTAACTTGTTGATGCGAAAACTCACTCTGGCAGCATCCATTGCCAGCATCTTTGTAGGATTCTCGGCATGGGCACTGACGCCCAGTATTCCATCTAGCGAGTTGCCCTCTCTAACGCAAGAGCCGCAACATAAAGTAGCGAGCAAGCGAGTAACTGATAAGTATACTCGCTCTCATTACCATAGATTCGATCTGGACGATGCCTTCTCCGAGCAGGTGTTTGAGCGTTATCTTAAGCAGCTCGATTACCGCCGTAATGTTTTACTTCAGAGTGATATCGACAGTTTCAAGCCTTACGCCACTCAATTTGACGACATGCTGAAAAGCGGCGATCTCACCGCCGCCTATAAGATGTTCGACATAGTGCAACAGCGCCGTTATGACCGTTTTGCCTACGCATTATCTTTGCTTGATAAGGAGATGGACTTCAACGCCCCAGGTGACAGCTATCAGTATGATAGAGAGGATGCTGCATGGCCTAAAGATGAGGCCGAGCTTAATGAGTTGTGGCGTCAACGCGTCAAGTACGATGCCTTAAACCTTAAGCTGACCAGTAAAAACTGGGATGAGATCGTTAAGGTGCTCGAGAAGCGCTATAACAATGCTATCAAGCGTCTTAGCCAGACCAAGAGTGAAGATGTCTTCCAAGGTGTGATGAACGCCTTCTCTCGCAGCGTCGAGCCGCACACCAGTTACCTGTCGCCACGCAACGCCGAACGTTTCCAGATGGAGATGAACCTGAGCCTCGAAGGCATAGGCGCCGTGTTGCAGATGGATGACGATTACACAGTGATCAAGAGCCTGGTGGCTGGCGGCCCTGCGGCCAACAGTGAAAAATTGTCACCGGAAGATCGCATCGTGGGTGTCGGCCAGGAAGGTAAAGAGATTGTCGATGTGATTGGTTGGCGACTGGATGACGTGGTCGAGCTGATCAAAGGGCCTAAGGGCAGTAAGGTTATTCTGCAGATCCTGCCTAAGAAGGGCGGCTCTTCTGCCAAACCAATCGATGTGACCATAGTACGTGACAAGATCCGTTTAGAAGATCGCGCCGCGACCTCTGAGGTGATCGAGCCGGAAACCGGTAATTATGCCGGCCGCAAGGTCGGGGTGATTAAGATCCCAGGTTTCTACATGAATCTGTCTCAAGATGTCACCAAAGAGTTAGTCAAACTCAAAGAGGCCAAGGTTGAAGGTGTTGTTATCGACCTGCGCGGTAATGGCGGCGGTGCATTAACCGAAGCGACGCTGTTAACAGGCCTGTTTATCGAGCAAGGCCCAGTGGTGCAGATCCGTGATGCTAACGGTAAGGTGTCGCAAAATCGCGACAACGACGGCCGTGTGACCTATTCCGGTCCGTTGACCGTGATGGTAGACCGTTACAGCGCCTCGGCGTCAGAGATCTTCGCCGCCGCGTTGCAAGACTATGATCGCGCGCTTATCGTGGGTGAGTCGACCTTTGGTAAGGGCACAGTGCAGCAGCATAAGAGCCTGGGTCGCATCTATGATATGTATGACAAGCCTATCGGCCATGTGCAGTACACCATCGCCAAGTTTTATCGTATCAACGGCGGTAGCACTCAGCTCAAAGGTGTGACACCGGATATTCCGTTCCCGAGTGCACTCGAGCCGGGTGAATACGGTGAAGCCGAGGAAGCCAACGCCTTGCCTTGGGATAAGGTGCCTGTGGCTCAATACGGTACGCTTGGGGATATCACCCCCGAGCTAGTGACCAACCTCGATTCGCGTCACCAGCAACGTATCAAGAAAGATGTTGAATTTGGCTATATCGATCAAGATATTGCCGAGTTTAAGAAGAGCCACAAAGAAACCAGCGTCTCTCTGGTAGAGAAAGAGCGCGTGGCCGAGCGCGAAGCGAACGATGAGAAACAACTTGTTCGCCTCAACGAGCGCCGTGCGGTGGCAGGGCTAGAGGCACTTAAGTCTCTGGATGATGCCGAAGAAGATGTGAAGGCACCGGACGCATTTCTCGACGAGACAGTCTATATCACTCTGGATTTAGTGGATATGGAAAGAGTGGCTAAAAACCAGGCGAAATAATATTGAGCCAAATTTTTTAAAAACGCGCTATTGGCGCGTTTTTTTATAATCTTTTCAGATGAGGGAATCTAAATGGCACAGGTTAAGGCCAAATATTTAAAAGACTATCGCGCACCAGATTTCACGATTTCTCATGTGGATCTCTCTTTCGTGCTCGATGGTGCCAATACTCAGGTCACCGCGGTGAGTCAGGTGAAGCGTTTAAACGACGCCGCCCAGACGTTAGAGCTTGATGGTGAAGGGCTGAGCGTGAACCAGCTACTGCTTAATGGTAAGACTTATGATTATCGCGTCACCGATGGCCAGTTAAGCATAGAAACCGACTTAGCTGACTTCGAACTGACCATAGTGACTAAGCTGGATCCCCAGGCTAACCAGGCGTTAGAAGGTTTATACATGTCTGATGGCGCCTATTGTACTCAGTGTGAGGCAGAGGGTTTCAGACGCATCACCTATTTCCTGGATCGCCCCGATGTACTGGCGGTCTACAAGGTGCGTATCGAAGCCGACAAGGCGGCGTTTCCTTATCTCTTGAGTAACGGTAACCGCGTCGACCGTGGCGATCTTGAAGGTGGGCGTCACTTTGTTTGCTGGGAAGATCCTTTCCCGAAACCGGCATACCTGTTTGCCTTGGTAGCTGGGGACTTCGATCTGCTCGACGATAGCTTTACCACCAAGAGTGGCCGCGAGGTGGCCCTGCAGGTCTTCGTCGACAAAGGCAACCTGCACAAGGCGCACCATGCCATGGCTTCGCTGAAGAAGTCGATGGCCTGGGACGAGAGCCGCTTCGATCTCGAATACGATCTGGATATCTACATGATAGTCGCGGTGGACTTCTTCAACATGGGCGCCATGGAGAATAAGGGCCTCAACGTGTTCAACACTAAATATGTGTTGGCGGACAAAGACTCGGCAACGGACGAAGATTACCACGGCATCGAGTCGGTAGTGGGGCACGAGTATTTCCATAACTGGACGGGTAACCGTGTCACCTGCCGTGACTGGTTCCAGTTGAGCCTGAAAGAGGGCCTGACGGTATTTCGCGATCAGGAGTTTAGCTCAGACGTGGGCTCAAGGGCGGTCAACCGTATCCACGCCATTAAGGTCATAAAGAACCAGCAGTTTGCCGAAGATAGCGGCCCTATGGCCCACGCGATTCGTCCCGAATCTGTGATTGAGATGAATAACTTCTATACCGTCACTGTGTATAACAAGGGCGCAGAAGTGATCCGCATGATGCATACCCTCTTGGGTGAGCAGGGCTTCCAGGCCGGAATGAAGTGTTACTTTGAGCGCCACGATGGTCAGGCGGTCACCTGTGATGATTTCGTGGCGGCGATGGAAGATGCCAGCGGTGTGGATCTGACTCAGTTCAGACGCTGGTATAGTCAGTCTGGTACTCCAGAACTCACGGTTGAGGAGCGCTATGATGCCGAAAAACAGGAATATCGCCTGAGTCTGCGTCAACACACGCCACCGACGCCGGAGCAGAGTGAGAAGTTGCCGCTGCATATTCCGCTCGATCTCGAGCTTATCGGCAGCGATGGCCGCTCGCTCCTTAGCCAGGTCTTTAGTATCACAGAGGCAGAGCAAGAGTTGGTGTTTAGTGACATGAGCGAGCAACCTGTGCCTTCGCTGCTGCAAAACTTCTCTGCGCCGGTGAGGCTCAACTTCGACTATTGCGTGGATCAACTTATCCACTTGATGCGTTACGCCAGCAGCGAGGTGGCTAAGTGGGAGGCCTCGGCGGCACTCTTTAGTCAGGCGGTTTGGCAGAATGTGGCGCACCTTAAGGCGCAAAAGGCGATGTACGTCGACCCTCGTTTGGTCGATGGCGTCAAAGGTTTGCTGCTAGACGAGCAACTGGATCAGGCGCTGCTCGCCGAGGTACTTAAGTTCCCAAGCCTGAATACCCTGGTAGAGCAGGTGAGCCGAGTGGATCTCGATGCCCTGGCATCGGCCCGCGAATTTATGCTGGAGGAGATCGCCTCTGGTTGTGAAGATGAGTTGCTGGCACGTTATCGTGAGCTCTTATCTTTTTACAGCGCCGGAGCAAGGGCCCTTAAGAATGCTTGTCTGGGATTATTGCTACAGACCTCGGATGCGCATCAGAGCCTGGCGCAGCATCAATATGAGCAGGCAGCTAACATGACAGATAGCTTGGGCGCGCTGGCTGCGCTTAATCTCGAACAGTCTGAGTTGCGTACCAGCCTGCTGCAAGATTTTCAGCAAAAATGGGCCGACACCCCCTTGGTAATGGATAAATGGCTGACGCTGGAGGCGTGCTGTCCGGGTGAAGATCGCTGCGATGCGCTGCGAGAGCTTACTCAACACAGTGCCTTTAGCTTTGCCAATCCAAACCGGGTGCGCTCCTTGATAGGCGCCTTTGCGGCGGCCAATCCTGAGGTGTTCCATCGCATCGACGGCAGCGGCTATCGTTTCCTGACCGAGGCGATCATCAAGCTCAATACCCTGAACCCTCAGGTAGCGGCACGCATCATCACACCACTTATTCAGTTTAAGAAGTTTGATGAGCAGCGCCAGAAGCTGATGCGAGCAGCCCTGGAAGAGATTTTGGCCTTGCCGGATCTGTCGAAAGACCTCTATGAGAAGGTGTCTAAGGCGCTAGCTTAAGACCTTAGATTACGGTGCTAGATAAGCGCCTAGCCTATGCGTTAGCGATTGGCCTAAGATAGAGAGGGCGGGGTGCTTGGCATCTCGCCCCCTTTACTGTTAGATGATAGATTATGATGATATTTACCTTTCCCATGCAGGTGAGTTACCAGGAGTTTCTCAATTATTATCAAGGCAGTATCGATAAGATTGAGGTGAAAGACAGTTCTGGTAAGACACTGTGGATCCACGCCCGTCACTTCAGACCCTTTCTGACAACTTCCGGTATCAGGGGGTACTTTCGTCTACAACTCGATGATGAGGGTCAACTCGTTTCCCTCACCCAACTTTAAGGTTTTAGAGTATATACTTCAAACGAGTGATTTCGTTTCATCTCTGCCTTAGCTCACTAGGATACAAGTTTAATTACCTGTTTATGCTTGCTTTTTCAACGGACGTTTTTCATCTGGTACGACTTGTTATAAAGGATTTAAATCGTGTGTTTGAATTAATGTAAGCCCTTTAGCTTAAGTGTACAAATATCAAGGTAATTTTCTGTTTTTTCGCCTTGCTCATCACCCCTAAATGCTGTAACAATGGTGTTACCTGTACGCTAACAAGATGTTGGCCACCATTCCTATAACAAAGAATCCAGCAGGTTACGGAGAAGAGCTAAAATGAAAAACGTTAAAAATGGCTTTAACAAGTCAGCGCTAGCTTTGGGGATCGTCGCAGCGTTGAGTATTGGAGCGACATCAGGCGTGCAAGCCGTGTCGTTCGATTGGGGAGAAGTGCAAGGCTCGTTCGATTCAACATTCAGTGCCGGTGCAAGCTGGCGTGTTGAGGAGCGAGACTGGGATAATCAGATTGGTAAGGTGAATCACCCGCGCTTCGACTGGTCAAATTATTCTGCATTCGGTAACACTAAATATACTTCGGCCGAGATTTGGGCTCAGCCGGGTTCTTACTCGAGCAACGGTGACTTGAGTAACATGCTCTATTCTCAGGGTGACGTAACCTCAATGGTGTTCAAGGGATTGCATGAACTGTCACTTAAGTATGAAAATTTCGGTCTGTTTGCCCGTGGCATGTACTTCTACGATCAGAAGGCCAACAACGGCAGTTATGGCTACAGCGACCCGATAACCGGCAAGGAGTATGATCCTTGCGCCGACTCGGAAGCCTCTGAGGTACAGTGTAAAGATGTGCGCCTGTTAGATGCCTTCATCTATGGCGATTTCGATTTCAACGACGGTGCTAACCCACTGAGCGTTCGTATCGGTAACCAGGTGGTGTCATGGGGCGAAAGCACATTAATTCCGCACGGTATAGGGGTGATCAACCCGGTCGATCTTAACATCCTCAATGCGCCGGGTGCCGAGCTTAAAGAAGCCTTTAGGCCACAAGGCATGATTTGGGCGTCACTGGGTGTAACAGAGTCTCTTTCTGTCGAAGCCTTCTATCAATATGATTGGGAGCCAGTTTGGGTGCCAACCCCAGGCTCATACTTCTCGACCAACGATTTTGCCGGTTACGGCGGCTATGCACAAAATGCCCAGCTCGGCTTTAATGCCAACCCTGACATCAACCTAGAGTTCCTGATAGACGAGTATCAGAAGCTGGCGACCATGGTGGCATCGGGTCAGTATGACGCGGCGACACTGGGTTCATTGGCGTTAGCCTACCCGACTAAGGTGACCCTGATGCAAGATCAGGCGAGCGCCAGCGATTCGGGTCAGTACGGTATCAAGCTGGGTTATTACGCACCTGAGCTGGGCGAGACTGAGTTTGGCTTCTACTACATGAACTATCATAGCCGTCGTCCGCTGATCAGCGGCACAGCGGCGAACTTTACCCAGGAAGCGATTGGTCAAGACTTAGCGACCCTAGCAGCCCTTGGGGCAACCGGCGGCACTGTGGATCGTCAAACCTTGCTGGGTCTGGAAACCTTCTCCAAGGCGCAGATCGAATACCCAGAAGATATCAAGCTATACGGCTTTAGCTTCAATACCCTGATCGGCGATACCTCCGTTGCCGGTGAAATTGCCCATCGTCAGGATGAGCCACTGCAGATTGATGACGTTGAACTCCTGTTTGCTGCTATGCCACAGCAGCTGGCAAATGCCGGGCTTCGTCCAGATCTAGACGGTATCTCACAGGTGAAGGGTATTGGTTCAGGTGAAGCCGCAGAAGGCTATATCCGCCGCGATACCACTCAGGCACAGGTAACCTTTACCCATCTGTTTGGTCCGACACTGGGCATGGATAACCTAGTGATGCTGGCCGAAGTTGGTGGCGTGTGGATCCATGACATGCCAGGCTTCGACGAGCTGCGTCTCAATGGTCCTGGCACGGCGCGTTCGGGTGGTAACCCAGATATGCCAGGTATCATCGAGGCTGTTCATAACGGCCCTGAAACGAATCCTTTCCCAACGGATTTTGCCTGGGGTTATCGTTTAGTGGCTAAGGCCGATTACAACAACCTATTTGCCGGTGTAAACATGTCGCCTCGCATCATCTTCTCCCATGATGTTGACGGGATCACCCCAGATCCTATGTTCCTGTTCACCGAAGGTAAGAAGTCCGTCGCTATCGGCGTGAACTTCGATTATCAGAGTCGTTGGGGCGCAGATTTCTCATACAACTCCTTCTTCGGTGGTGTCGGCACGACGAATCTGATGTCAGATCGCGATTATGTGTCGTTTAACATCAAGTATTCAATCTAATTCACAAGGACAATAAGAATGAAAAAACTAACACTATTGTCGGCAGCTGTGATTGTCGCATTGACCGCTCCAACTGCCTTTGCGAAAGTTTCAGAGGCGCAGGCGGCCAAGCTTGGCACCGAACTCACGCCACTTGGTGGTGAAAAGGCGGGCAACGCCGATGGTTCTATTCCGGCTTGGGATGGTGGTATCACCAAGCCTGTCGCCGGCTACGAGAAGGGAATGCATCATCCCGATCCTTTCCCGAACGACAAGATTGAATTTACCATTACCAATGCTAACAAGGCGCAGTACAAAGACTACCTGACCCCAGGTCAGATGAAGTTGTTCGAACTGTACCCTGATACCTACAAGATGAATGTCTATCAGACACGTCGTACCGCTTCTGTACCTCAGTTTGTCTACGACGCAACCAAGGCCAACGCCACACGTGCAGAGCTAGTGGCAGACGGCAACGGCATCTCTGGTGCCTCAATTGGCGTGCCTTTCCCGGTGCCACAAAATGGTCTTGAAGCCATCTGGAACCATGTGCTGCGTTTCCGTGGCGTAGACGTCGAGACGGCCCGTAGTCAGGCGGCACCAACGGCATCTGGTGGTTACACCCTGGTGGAAACTGCCGAAGAGATCCGCTTTCAATATTCGCGCCCTGAGATGACGCTGGATAAGTTAAAAGAGTCTAATACCCTGTTCTACTTTAAGCAGGTGGTGACTCAGCCAGCACGTCTTGCGGGTACTGCGCTACTGGTTAAAGAAACCATGGATCAGGAAGCACTGCCACGTCAGGCCTGGACCTATAACACAGGACAGCGCCGCGTTCGCAAGGCGCCAAACGTTGCCTTCGACACGCCGGGCACCGTATCTGATGGTCTGCGCACCACAGACGATTTCGACATGTTTAACGGCTCACCGGTTCGATACAACTGGGAGCTTGTGGGTAAGAAGGAGATCTACATTCCTTACAACGACTACAAGCTGCACTCAGACAAGCTGAAATATGAGCAGATCCTCAAGCCTGGTCATATCAACCCAGATTATGTGCGCTGGGAAAAGCACCGCGTATGGGAAGTTAAGGCACAGCTTAAGGATGGTATGCGTCACATCTACAAGACCCGCGTCTTCTATCTTGATGAGGACTCTTGGCAGGTGGCTATGGCGGACATGTATGACAACCGTGATGAGCTTTATCGTGTAGCCGTGGCACACGCCATCAACTACTACGAAGTGCCGACTCACTGGACCACACTTGAAGTGATCCACGATCTGCAGTCTCGTCGTTACCTGGCCATGGGCCTGGATAATGAGGGTCGTATGTATAACTTCGATGCCAAGCTGAGCGAAGCGAACTTTACGCCAGCGGCATTGAGACGTGCTGGCATCCGTTAAGCACTCATTCGTTAAGGACTTTTTTAAGCACTTATTTTTAAGTACTTTTTAAGAACTTAGGGGAGAGGGGCCTGTTGGCCCCTCATTTTACGAAAGGAAGTTTGTATGTGGTTTAGCATGCTTCGGCTTGTCGCTTTATCTTCTCTGTGTTTTGTCACGCTAGCCGGGGCCCAAGCGGCAACCGAGGTGGCATCTTCCGATATTCAGCCGCTGGCGACACAATCCCTGGTATTGGATATTGCCAAGCAGGGAGAAACTATGATTGCCGTGGGCGATCGTGGTCATCTATTTCGTTTTACCGACAGCTGGCAGCAGATGGTCTCACCGAGTCGCGCCTTGCTGACCAAAGCGACGCTGCTGACACCAGAACTGGGGTGGGCAGTGGGTCACGATGCCACCATCTTACATACCCAGGACGGGGGCAAGAGCTGGGTGGAGCAGATGCGTTCCCCCGAGATTGAAAAGCCTTTCTTGGATGTGTTCTTCTTCGACGCCAACCATGGCATAGCGATTGGCGCCTATGGACTCTTCTATCGCACCCAGGATGGCGGTAATCAGTGGCAGCAGGAGTTTCATACCGAGCTCTTATACGAAGAGGATCAGGCCTATCTCGATGAACTCAAGGCGGAAGATGAAAGCCTGTATCTAAAAGAGCGCAGTACCTTATTACCCCACTTTAATCGTGTGGTGCGTCTAGCCGATGACCGCCTGTTGATGGTGGGTGAACTTGGTCTGGCGGCCGAGTCACAAGACAATGGCCTTAGCTGGCAGCGCATCGAGTTTCCCTATGAGGGCTCGCTGTTTAATATCTTAGTGGCCAAGCAGGGGATCTATGTGCTTGGTCTACGTGGGCACCTGTTTAAGAGCGCCGGCGACCTAGAGCAGTGGCAGGCGATTGAGCTGCCTTCCAAGTCGACGCTGAATGGTGGAATAGTGCTGAGTGACGATAAGGTCAGGCTGGTCGGCAATGGCGGCGTGGTGATCGACGTAACCGCCGATGATGGCGTGACTATGGTGACCCAGCGTCAGGGGGAAAACCTGGTGGCTATCGGCCAGGATAAGTCAGGTACACTTTGGATTGCCGGTACCAAAGGCTTAGTTGCATTACAACAAAAATAATAAGGCCATGGCATGTTAGATAAATTAGTTAATGGATTAGAATCCTTCCTGTTTCGGCAACGGGCCTATGTGATATTCGCCTTCTTGCTGGCAACCCTGTTTCTCGGCTTTCAGGCCAGCCATCTGAAGATGGATGCGGCGTTCGTTAAGAATATCCCGCTTAATCATAGCTATATGCAGACTTATCTGAAGCATCAGAAGCAGTTTGGCGGCGCAAATAGCATCATGGTGGCGGTGGAAGATACCAGTGGCAACATCTTTAACCCCAACTTTTTCGATACCTTAAAGCAGGTACACGACCAGCTGTTCTTCATTCCAGGTGTCGATCGTGCCCAGGTTAAATCACTCTATTCGCCATCGACCCGATTTACCGAGGTGGTGGAAGATGGCTTCGCAGGCGGCCCCGTGATCCCGGCTGATTTCTCTACCACGCCTGCCGGGTTTGAGGTGGTGCGCAGTAATATCGAGAAGGCGGGTATCGTCGGGCGTCTTATCGCCGAAGATTACTCGGCGGCCATGGTGACTGCTCAGCTGATGGATTTCGATCCGCAAACCGGTGAGCCACTCGATACCTTGGCCTTTGCCAGTCAGCTCGAGAAGGAGCTGCGGGGCCAATATGAAAATGACAAGATAAAGGTTCATATCATTGGCTTTGCCAAGATGGCCGGTGACGTCGCCGAGGGGGCCAAGGGGGTCGTGCTCTTCTTTGCCATCGCCATCTTAGTGACCGCCGTGATGGTGTATCTCTTCTCGCATTCGATCAAGCTGACCCTGCTGCCGCTGGTGTGTAGTTTGGTGGCCGTGGTCTGGCAGCTGGGCTTGTTGACCGTGGTTGGCTTTGGCCTGGATCCCATGTCGATTCTCATCCCCTTCCTGGTGTTTGCCATCGGGGTGAGTCACGGGGTACAGATGATCAACGCCGTCAGACGCCGCGTGGGTGAGGGGGAAACGACTAAGGCGGCCGCCGCGCTCGCCTTCCGTAGCCTGCTGATCCCTGGTGGGGTCGCGCTGCTCTCAGATACCGTGGGCTTCATGACGCTGCTGGCTATTGACATCGGCATTATCCGCGAGCTGGCGATCTCGGCATCTCTGGGTGTGGCGGTCATCATCCTGACCAACCTAGTGCTTCTGCCTTTGCTGATCTCCTTTACCGAGGTTAAGGCGCTGCCGACGAAGTCGAACGGCAAGGTGGATGCGCTTTGGCGTAAGCTGTCCCATTTCGCGACACCTAAGTATGCGATGGTCGTGTTGATTGCCACCGTTGCCCTCTACGGCTTAGGGCTACAGCAGGCAAGCAAGATGAAGATTGGCGATCTGCAGGGTGGGGCGCCGGCTCTGCATTTCGACAGTCGCTACAACCAGGACACCTTCTATATTACCGATCACTTCTCTATTACGACGGACGTGATGACGGTGATCGTCGAGGCCTTTCCCGAGGCCTGTACCTACCATGATGTGTTGACACAAATCGATGAGTTCGAATGGCAGGTGGCTAATACCCCAGGTGTCGAGTCGACCGCCAGCTTGGCGTCTATCGCCAAGCGGGTTAACGCAGGTTTCAACGAAGGCAACCCTAAGTGGCAGGTGCTGCCACGCACCACCGCAAGTCTGGTGCAGGCGGTAGGGCAGATCCCGACCACCTCGGGTTTGCTAGACGGTAACTGCTCTGTGATGCCTGTCTATCTGTTCCTTAAAGATCATAAGGCGGAGACCATTGAGCTGGTGATCGATAAGGTCAAGACGCTGTCTGCCAAGATGGATAACGACAAGCTCAAGTTCAAGCTGGCTTCTGGCCCGGTTGGGGTAATGGCGGCGACCAACGAGGCGGTTGCCGAGGCACAGCTGCCTATGATGCTCTATGTCTATGGCGCCGTGTTTGTCCTCTGTCTCATCAGCTTCAGATCGATTCGCGCGACTGTGGCCGTTATCCTGCCCCTGTATGTGGTATCGACCCTGGCACAGGCGCTGATGACCCAGCTCGATATCGGCCTGGCGGTGAGTACGCTGCCGGTGATCGCCTTGGGCGTCGGTATCGGCGTCGACTATGGTATCTACATCCTGTCGACCATGGCGGTTAAGCTCAGAGACGGTATGCCGGTGCAGACAGCCTATCATCAGGCGCTGATTGAGCGGGGCAGTGCGGTGATCTTCACTGGCCTGACACTGGCGATTGGTGTCAGTACCTGGTTCTTCTCAGCGCTTAAGTTCCAAATGGACATGGGCATACTGTTAACTTT
Source organism: Shewanella sp. Isolate7 (assembly GCF_022398425.1). Lineage (NCBI taxonomy): Bacteria > Pseudomonadati > Pseudomonadota > Gammaproteobacteria > Alteromonadales > Shewanellaceae > Shewanella > Shewanella sp. Isolate7. The sequence goes on from NZ_JAKEVJ010000031.1 coordinate 35,184, forward strand.
CATGTTTTTGGTGAATATGTTGGGGGCAATAATTATTTTGCCTGCGATAGGCGCTATTTTCTGGCGTAAGCCGCGATAGCAGACTGAAAGAGAGAGCATTGGCTCTCTCTTTTTTTGCATAGTTACGCTCACTTTACGATTGTTTTTTCATCATGCACTCCGATATGGCCGCAAAACCCCGAGGGATGAGGATCTACCACTAAAATAGTTCTCGAAAATTGGCACATTTAGTAATAAACTTCGCGCTATGACTTAGGTCACATAATTAGATTTGGCCTGTCATATGCTCAAGCATCCATAAAATTACAAAAACGCTGCCATAGACCCTAAAGGAAACAGCAACATGGCCTTGAAAGATGCAATGCCTTCAGTACTACTCGAGAACGTAGTCAGCCTAATTCATTCGAAAGTTCCCAATACACAAGCCAAACAAGTTGAACAGTTCGCAACTTGTATTTATGCCCATATGTCGAAAGATGACTTGCAGCACCGCAATGACAGTGATCTTTACGGCGCCGTCCTCAGCCTTTGGAATGCCGCGAACAAGACGCCTGTTGGCGAGACCCATATTCGCGTGTTTAATCCGAGTCAATCTAAGCATGGTTGGAAATCATCCCACTCAATCATCGAGGTGATTCAACCAGATATGCCTTTCCTTGTTGACTCTGTAGGCATGGCGCTTAACCGCATGGGCATCACCACTCACATGATGTTGCACACGCCGTTAACCGTGAAGCGTGATCAGGGCGTGATCACTGGTGTTAGCTACAACGACGATAAGGATGAGAGCAACGACAAGGTTGCCGTGTTCCTGATCGAAGTCGACAGACTGAGCAGCGATGCCGATATCAAGAGCCTAGAGAAAGAGATCCAATCTGTATTGGGTGATGTGGCTGCATCGGTCAATGACTGGCAGGCGATGTCTAATAAGCTAAGCGAGACCATCGCCGAGCTGGCCGACCGTCCTTTCCCGGGTAAGAAGCGTGATCTGGATGAGGCCATCAACTTCCTGACCTATCTCAACAACCATCATTTCACCCTGCTGGGCTACCGCCGTTATGACCTGCACAAGGTCGAAGGTGATCTCGAGTTGTTGCCAGTTAACGAGACCAGCCTTGGTCTGATGAATGTACCGGGTAAGCCTAAGAGTTCTAAGGGACTCATGCTCTCTAGCCTGTCAGATACCGCACGTAAAGAAGCGCTCGACAACAGCCTGCTTATTCTGACCAAGAGCACAGAGAAGAGCCGTGTACATCGCCCAGCCTATGTCGACTATATCGGCATCAAGCGTTTCGACGAGCAGGGTAACGTGATCGGTGAAGACAGATTCATCGGTCTGTATGCCTCAAACCTTTATAACCGCAGCCCTCGTGAGATCCCGCTGCTGGCAGAGAAGCTGCAGCGTGTACTGGACGATTCAGGCCTGACGCCGCACTCGCACGACTACAAGGCCTTGATGCACATTCTGGAAACCTTGCCACGCGATGAGCTGGTTCAGGCGCGTGAATCAGAATTGGCCAGCATGGCTCACGGTGTTCTGGAGATGCAAGATCGCGACAAACTTAAGCTGTTTGTGCGCAAGGATGGCTTCGGTCGCTTCCTCTCTTGCCTGGTTTACGTCTCTAAAGACAGATACAACACTAAGCTGCGTGAAGATACTCAACGTATTTTGGCGCAACACTTCAACACTAAAGAAGATGTTGAATTTACAACTTATTTCTCTGAGTCTACGCTCGCGCGTACTCACTATATAGTTAAAGTCGATAATAATATTACGGATGTAGATGTGGCTGCCATCGAAAACAATCTAATTGAAGCTGCGCGTTCATGGGAAGACAAGTTAAACACAGCGCTTATCACTGCCCAGGGCGAAGAGTCGGGTAACCGTTTGGTTAAACGTTATGTGAATGCCTTCCCTCGCAGCTATAAAGAAGATGTGTTGCCTAGCTCTGCCGTCGTCGATATCGAGCATCTGGAAGCATTAGATGACGATCACAAGCTTGGCATGCTCTTCTATCAGCCACAGGAAACGGCTTTAAAAGACAATAAAGTACGCCTGAAACTCTTCCACAAGGATGAGCCAATTCATCTGTCAGATGTATTGCCTATGCTGGAAAACTTCGGTCTGCGTGTGATCAACGAGCGTCCCTATGAAGTGATGACCGCCGATGGTTCAACCTTCTGGATCTTAGACTTCTTGATGACAGTACAAGGCGCCGCGGTTGATAATCTGGCCGATAGCCAAGACAGATTCCAGACGGCCCTGTCTCAGGTATGGCGTAAAGAATTAGAAGATGACGGCTTTAACCGTCTGGTATTGGCAACTGGCCTCTCTGGCCGCGAAGTGTCTGTACTGCGTGCCTATGCTAAGTATATGCGTCAGATCGATGCGACCTTCAGTCAAGCCTATATCGAAGAGACCTTCAGCAGCTATCCACAAATTGCCGATCTCTTGGTGAAGATGTTTATCCGTAAGTTCAACCCTAAGCTGAAGACACGCACACTGTCAAAGTTTGTTGAACAGATCGATATGCGTCTGGAAGAGGTGTCTAGCCTGGATGACGACCGTATCATCCGTCGTTACCTGGATCTGATCAACGCCACTCTGCGTACCAACTTCTATCAGGTGCTGCCAGATGGTAACAACAAGCCTTACGTGTCATTCAAGTTCTCACCTGAAGAGATCCCTGAGATGCCGCGTCCGCTGCCTAAGTTTGAGATCTTCGTCTATTCACCAAGGGTAGAGGGTGTACATCTGCGTGGTGGCAAGGTTGCCCGTGGTGGCCTGCGCTGGTCCGATCGTCGTGAAGACTTCCGTACCGAGGTACTGGGTCTGGTGAAAGCACAGCAGGTGAAGAACACTGTAATTGTACCTGTGGGCGCCAAGGGTGGCTTCGTCTGTAAACAATTGCCGACCGAAGGTGGCCGCGATGCCTTCTTCACCGAAGGTCAAGAGTGCTACCGTCTGTTTATCCGCGGTCTGCTGGATATCTCTGACAACATCATCGAAGGCGAAATTGTTCCTCCAGCGAACGTGGTTCGTCACGATGAAGACGATCCATACCTGGTTGTGGCCGCCGATAAGGGCACCGCGACCTTCTCAGACATCGCCAACGCCATCTCTGAAGAGTACGGCTTCTGGTTAGGCGACGCTTTTGCATCGGGTGGTAGTAACGGTTACGACCACAAGAAGATGGGTATCACGGCCCGCGGTGCATGGGAGTCGGTTAAGCGTCACTTCCGCGAAATTGGTATCGACTGTCAGACGACAGATTTTACCTGTTTGGCAATTGGTGACATGGCCGGTGACGTATTCGGTAACGGTATGCTGCTCTCTGAGCACACCCGTCTGGTGACTGCGTTTAACCATATGCACATCTTTATCGACCCGAACCCTGATGCTGCCAGCAGCTATAAAGAGCGTGCCCGTCTGTTCGAGATGCCACGTTCAAGCTGGGAAGATTACAACAAGGACTTGATCTCTAAGGGCGGCGGAATATTCCTGCGCTCGGCCAAGTCAATCACACTGACGCCAGAAATGAAGAAGATGCTGGATACCAAGAAGGCATCGATGACACCAAACGAGCTGCTTAAAGAGCTGCTGAAGATGAAGGTGGATCTGATCTGGAACGGTGGTATCGGTACTTACATCAAGGCGACCAGCGAGACTCATGCCGAGGTGGGCGATCGCGCCAACGACGCACTGCGTGTCAATGGTAACGAGGTTCAGGCGCGCATCATAGGTGAGGGTGGTAACCTAGGTTGTACCCAGCTTGGCCGTATCGAATATGCTGCCAATGGTGGCCGCATGAACACCGACTTCGTCGATAACGTTGGTGGTGTGGATTGTTCGGACAACGAAGTTAACATCAAGATCTTGCTTAACGCCATGGTGGCCGAAGGTGAGATGACAGTTAAACAACGTAACCGTCTGCTGGTTGAGATGACTGACGAAGTCAGCCGCATCGTACTGCAAGACTGTAAGGATCAGACCCGCACCATCTCTGTGACTCAGGTGCGCGGCGCCGAGCAGTTGAAAGAGCAGATCCGCTTCATCCATTATCTGGAGAAGGAAGACAAGCTCGACAGAGCACTTGAGTTCCTGCCAAGTGATGACGAGCTGGCAGAGCGCCTGGCAAACGGGAAGTCACTGACTCGCCCAGAGCTATCTGTACTGGTGGCCTACGCCAAGATGGTATTGAAGGAGCAACTGCTGACGCCGGAAATTACCGATGATACTTTCCTAAGCCAGCTACTGATCGAATACTTCCCTCGTCAACTGCAAGAGAAGTACAGCGAGCGTATGGTTAACCATCCGCTGCGCGCCGAGATCATCGCGACCTCGCTGGCCAACGAGTTGGTTAACGACATGGGGCTGAATTTCGTTCAGCGTATGCAAGATGAGACAGGTGCCTCAGTCGCCGAAGCAGCTATCTGCTACACTATGGCCCGTGAAGTATTTGGTTTAGCTGATTTAACTAAATCGATCACGGCGTTAAACGGTGTGGTGCCTGCTGTGGTTCAAGGCGAGATGCTGCATCAGTTGCGTCGTAATCTACGCCGCGCGTGTCGTTGGTTCTTACGTCATCGTAACCGTAACCAAAGCATCGAGCAGGTTGTGGCCTTCTTTAGCCCAGTGTTCCAGGAGCTTCGTCAGAATGTTCACCAGTATCTGGTGGAAGATGAAGTCAACGGCATCCGTGCCGAGATTGCAGCGCTGGTGAAAGAAGGTGTACCAGATCAGGTTGCGACCGATGTCGTGAACATGAGCACACTGTTCTCGGCGCTGGACATCTCGCAAATTGCCGAGCTGGAAGACAAGCCTGTGGCCTTGGTTGCCGAGGCCTACTACAAGTTAGGTGCTCGTATCGACCTGCACTGGTTCCTCGAGCAGATCAGTGCGCAGCCTGTGGCGAACCACTGGCAAGCGCTGGCGAGAGCGGCATTTAGGGAAGAGCTCGATTGGCAACAACGTTCACTGAGTTCTGCAGTGCTACGTACCTGCCCATCGGTTTGTGATGCTGACGCCATTATCGATCAGTGGGTCGAATCCAATCAGGGCTTATTGGAGAGATGGTTCCACATGCTTGCAGACTTTAAGACCTCGCAGACCCACGAGTTTGCGAAGTTCTCAGTCGCCCTACGTGAGCTGAATCTGTTGATCCTTCATTGCGAAGGTCAATCGTAAAAAATAAAAATTAGTTATGAGCCCTGGCAATCGCCGGGGCTTTTTTCGGTCTAGGAGAATGCATGTTTTACAAAATCGCACAGAAAGTGATGTTTCAGATGGATCCCGAGAAGGCGCATAACCTTGCTATAGGCGGTCTGAAATCAACTGCGAATTCGCCATTAAACTGCTTTTATGCACAGAAGCTGCAAGCGGCCCCTGTCGAGTTTATGGGATTGACCTTTCCTAATCCTGTCGGTCTAGCCGCCGGTATGGACAAGGACGGCGAGTGTATCGATGCGTTTCACGCCATGGGTTTTGGCCATGTGGAAGTGGGCACTGTGACTCCGCGTCCACAGCCGGGTAATGATCAGCCACGCCTATTTCGTTTAAAGCCCGCCAAGGCGATTATCAATCGTATGGGCTTTAACAATAAGGGTGTCGATAATCTGGTGGCAAACCTGAAGGCGGCTAAGTCGGGTGCCATGGTTGGGGTGAATATCGGCAAGAACAAGGATACGCCGGTAGAGCAGGGTAAAGAAGATTACCTTATCTGTATGGAAAAGGTTTACCCTTATGCCGCCTATATTGCGGTAAATATCTCTTCACCAAATACTCCGGGTCTGCGCAGTTTGCAGTATGGGGATTTACTCGATGATCTATTGGGATCATTAAAAGCCAAGCAGAAAGATCTTGCCGAACGTCACGGTAAGTATGTGCCGATCGCGTTGAAAATCGCGCCAGATCTTGAGCCAGAAGAGATAGAGAAGATTGCCGAGTCTCTGATCCGTAATGAGTTCGATGGCGCTATCGCTACCAATACTACACTCACGCGCGATGGGGTGAGCGGCTTGGTGAATTCTAACGAGGCCGGTGGACTAAGCGGTAAGCCTTTGAATTCATTGTCAACAAAAGTGATTAAACAGCTTGCCGATTGCTTGAAGGGTCTGGTGCCTATCATAGGTGTTGGCGGTATTAGTAGTGCTGCCGACGCGTTAGATAAGTTGGATGCGGGCGCAACTATGGTACAAATTTATTCTGGGTTTATTTATCGTGGACCAGAATTAATTAAAGAGATCGTCGATGCATATCGCGTCAAGAGTAAATAAGATCTTAATTTAGATCTAAAAACGATCGCGCGATCTTAATTAGATCGCGTTTGATCGCAATAACATGTTGTTATCTATATCATATTTGTAATATTTTTTTGATATTGGCTGAAATATCATCTATTATCGAGCTGTATTAAGGTATATAGGTACACGTTATGTTATTAATGCCACAAAGGGATTGGCAATGGATATATAACGATTCGTATGGGGTTTTAAGCGTTTCGTTAGGTTCGGATATGGAATTTCTGACTCCCTATAAAACGAAAGCACTTATTCCTGATGCCTTGGCAACCACGGAATTTAATGTCGATCACGCTAAATTCTATATTGAGTTTATTGAGCGTATTGGTAAGTCATTAAATATTGCCGACGCGGTAAGGGTGCAGCTGGCACTTAATGCTACCGCGGCCCATTTTCTGTTAAAGCCTCAGATGCCTAAGTCGTGGTTTTTTGAGACTTCTGCCGTCTGTGTATACAGTGAACTGGGCAAGGTGTTTCAGTTGAAATGCCAAGGCGAAGTCGTGCAGGTTCTGGTGGTTGAGTCTAATATTCAGGCCTCCTTGGTGATGTTGTTATCACCCGAATTGCGCCTGAGTGATAGCAAGGCGATGCGCCAATTCGATTGCATTAAGGTGATGAACGATAGATTACATCCCTTAAAGGCGAATCGTCAGATCGCTGCGGCTTAATAAGCAAGACAAAATTTAATCGAATGGGGAGCAGAGGCTCCCTATTTTTATGGCTGATGTTTTTGATCTATTTATTTTATTGCAATCATCGACTGTAAATCATTTTTTCGATCCATCAGGCTTGCCTCTCTTTTATTTTCTAATCTCTTCTCCTATTAATCACTGCTACTTAACTGTCTGTTTTATGATCATTTGTTGAGTCTTGAATCGATAGATTAAAACTTAAAATAAAATCTCATTAATTAGCGGGAGTAAGGTGGGCCTAAGGAAGGTGCGAACAAGTCGTCGCACAGCTCTGGCTTTGATAGCAGCGACAGTTCAAGGCATTCAACTGAGGGCATGCCGAGGCCTGCTGAAGTTGAATAACGCCGAAATGGTGTTGCTATCAAAGCCCCGCAGGGCGAGGCTTACAGCGGTATTTGCTGCGTTACAGTTCTTGCGAAGGACTAGGGCCATTCGCTGCAAACTGTGCCTTGCATCTATCCACTTTAAGCACACGCAGAGCAAGCACGGCACAGCTCTGGCTTTGATAGCAGCGACAGTTCAAGGCATTCAACTGAGGGCATGCCGAGGCCTGCTGAAGTTGAATAACGCCGAAATGGTGTTGCTATCAAAGCCCCGCAGGGCGAGGCTTACAGCGGTATTTGCTGCGTTACAGTTCTTGCGAAGGACTAGGGCCATTCGCTGCAAACTGTGCCTTGCATCTATCCACTTTAAGCACACGCAGAGCAAGCACGGGACTTATTCGCACCTTCCCTAACTGCAGGTGTCACAAGTTTATTGATTTAAAATGCTAGTTTGCAATTCTAGATAGCATGGCGCGCCAAGTTAACTTGGCTTTTCTAACATAGCCAGATGCGCTGAGCACTGTAGGATCCCCTCATAATTCATACCCCCAGCAGCCGTAAATGAGTGATAACTCAGCCAGCTTCCTGGCAGCATGGAGTAGGTCATCGGCTGACATTGGGTATCTGTCTCGTCGTCGCATCAGCTCTTTTCCCATCCGCACTATCGATAACACATTACGTTTCTTCACCGTATTGGCCTGGAAATGTCGTTGCAATTGCTTCGCTTCACCAAAGAGTCCCACCCACCAAAATGCCAATTGCACC
>NZ_JAKEVJ010000032.1:0-44757 GCF_022398425.1 Shewanella sp. Isolate7
AGAATACCCATGCGGCATCAACGACGAGATGTAAATACCTGGCTGGATCTTTTCGACCGCCAGGAACAAAGCGGATTATCGGCGGTGGCGTTTTGCCGTCAGCATCAGATTAATATCCAAACATTTTACGCCAGACGCAGTGACATCAGGCTTCAGCGAACCAACAATAAATTTGTTCACGTTAAGCGCGAAGTCACCACCTTTGAGTCGCAAGTAGAAGATGTCACTCAGACATTCGTGCTGAAGCACGCATCTTCAGCATTGAGTGTACCAGCGGACGTTAATCTGCACTGGCTGGCTAGCCTGATGAATGTCGACTTCCGTAAATCCATCAATGGCTTGATAGTCGTGGTCGAGCAACAGATGGAATTGAATCCGTTCCGGGATGCGCTGTTTATCTTCTGTAACAAAAAGCGGGATAAGCTGAAGGTGCTCTATTGGGATAAAACCGGCTTTGCTCTGTGGTACAAGCGTCTCGAAAAACACCGCTTTAAATGGCCGACAAACGCTGAGTTACAACACATGTGCCTGAGCGAGCAACAGCTGCAATGGTTATTATCGGGCTTTGATGTCATAGGTCATTCGCCGCTGCATTATACGGTATCCGGCTTATAACTGGTGATCATAAACAGCAATTATCGATCACAAAATAGTCTGAATAACATCAGGTAATCAGTACCTTAATCGGCGATAATAGTCTTATGAACGAAGAAGATTATCAACGCCGAATCGCTGAGTTAGAAGCGCTTCTTAAAGAAAGAGATGTCCGAATTGCTTATTTAGAAGAGCAGTTCCGTATTGCGCAACAAAAACAGTTTGGCAAGAGTACCGAAGGCCACCCAGGTCAGGGCGAACTGTTTAATGAGGCTGAAGAACTGACGGTTGAGAGTGAGTCGCCAGAGCAAGAAGCCATCAGCTACACACGTAATAAGTCTAAGCGTAAACCGTTGCCTGAAGACTTGCCGCGTGAAGTCATCATCCACGATATTCCTGAAGATGAGAAAGTCTGTGATTGCTGCGCCGGTACATTGCACTGCATCGGCGAAGACAAGTCAGAGAAGCTTCAATTTATCCCAGCTCAGGTGAAAGTGATTGAGCATCTACGTCCAAAGTATGCATGTCGCGCCTGCGAAAAGGAGGGCATCAGCAACACGGTAAAGCAAGCGCCGGTGCCACAAAGTGTTATCCCCAAAGGCTATGCAACGCCTAGTCTGTTAAGCCAGATAATCACCAGCAAATACCAATATGGTCTGCCGCTTTACCGGCAGGAAGGTATGTTCAAACAACACGGCATCGAACTCAGTCGCAAGACCATGGCGGACTGGATAATCCGTTGTGCAGCGTTATTTAAACCGCTTTACGACCGACTTCATCAACATCTGCTACAACAACCGGTTATCCAGGCAGATGAAACCACGCTGAAGGTTGTCGATGCAGATAAATCGACCAGCTATATGTGGTTGTATGCCACTGGTGCAGACTCACCACAAGGGGTAATCAATGGCTCCGCTATACCGAATATCGTGTTGTACGATTACCACAATAGTCGTGCAGGGCAATGTGCGGTTGACTTCCTCGCAGGTTATCACGGTTATCTGCAAGTTGATGGTTATCAGGGCTACGAGCAAACGCAGGCCACACTTGTTGGCTGCTGGGCCCATGCCAGACGCAAGTTCATGGAAGCAAAGAAAGGCGCTGGCAGTAAAGGCAGTGGTAAAGCTGACTGGGCATTGAATCATATCCAGAAACTTTACCGCGTAGAAACGCAGTTAAAACAAGAAACAGCGGTAACACGTTATGTGCAACGACAAGAAAAAAGCCTGCCACTGCTGAATCAGCTTGAGACCTGGCTGATAAAATCAGCCCAACAGGTGTTACCGAAAACCAAACTCGGAGAAGCAATACAGTATTGCCTCAACCAATGGCATAAGCTGGTTCGTTACACACTCGATGGTCATCTCGCCATCGATAACAATCGTGCAGAACGAGCAATCAAACCGTTCGTCATAGGCAGAAAAAACTGGTTGTTTAGCCAGACTGCCACCGGCGCTAACGCGAGTGCTATCCTCTACAGCATCATTGAAACGGCCAAGGCTAACGACCTCAATGTGTTCGAGTATGTCATGGTTAGCCTAGAGCAGCTCAGCAAACCCGAAGTCGATATCGAGCAGCTACTACCATGGCAGTTTGCTAAACGCAGAAAAAAGCCTGCCACTGCTGAATCAGCTTGAGACCTGGCTGATAAAATCAGCCCAACAGGTGTTACCGAAAACCAAACTCGGAGAAGCAATACAGTATTGCCTCAACCAATGGCATAAGCTGGTTCGTTACACACTCGATGGTCATCTCGCCATCGATAACAATCGTGCAGAACGAGCAATCAAACCGTTCGTCATAGGCAGAAAAAACTGGCTGTTTAGCCAGACTGCCACCGGCGCTAACGCGAGTGCTATCCTCTACAGCATCATTGAAACGGCCAAGGCTAACGACCTCAATGTGTTCGAGTATGTCATGGTTAGCCTAGAGCAGCTCAGCAAACCCGAAGTCGATATCGAGCAGCTACTACCATGGCAGTTTGCTAAACGCTAGGTGGGATCACTGGACGCTTACACTTCACCTGCAGTCCAAAGCTGCTTACGCAGTGTGGGCCCCTCAGCTTGCAGCATAGCTGCTGCGCGCTACAGCCATCCATCAAGCTTAGCTTGATAAGCGGATGTCTTACGCCCCCGTGTGAGGCGAGTGTTGTAGCAGTATCTTATTTTTCCGCGAAACTGGTCATGATAGGCGCTACTTTGGCTCTTAGAAGAGTGAAGACTAAACAGCATTGAAAAGCCACCTGAATAAGGTGGCTTTCTGGCGTATTTAGGTGTACTCACTCAGACCTGAGCTGATAGTTAACCGGTGGTTAGATCAGCTCAGGTTGGGGCAGGTTAGCTTTCAGTTAGCATCTCTGAAGATTAACACGTTAAGTTCTATCTGCTATTGCTGTGACGTTAGTGGCCATTGCTCTGTTCTTTTTCAATCAGACCTATACGTTTTTTAAAGGCTTCTCTGGTGGCGTCGTCTGCCTGCTCATACCAAAAATCTAACATCTGGCCGACATTTATCTGATCGCGGCGCGGCACAGCCTGTTGCTGAGCACTTTGTGGTGTAATTGCCTCTTGGGCTGCGGATAAGCTCGCCGATGCTGCTACAGGGCTTGTCGCATGGTTTGTCGCTGGGCTTGTTGAGGTTGTCTGTGTCACCTGGATAGCTTGGCTGACCTCGATGGCTGCAATGCCCCCGCTCGCATTGTAGGCTTTTATCTCCTCACTGTAATCGCGGCCAATCTGAATGCCCTCTTTACGCAGCTTATCTAGCTTGTAAGCGACCTTATTGCCTTGAGTATCCGTAATACTGACTTGGGGGACGTCATTGAATTTTTCAGCTGATCTAGGAGAGTTGATTTTAGGTAGGCTGACGCGGTAGTGATTATTCTCGCCCAAGAAGGTGACGATGAGGGTCTCTGAGGTGAAGCGTTTCTGTTGGCCAAATTCGCGATAAGTAGCGCGGGCGGCCAAGACCAATTGCTGTTGACCATTTTGTGAGATCAGCCGATGGCTATTGATATCCTTACCGTTAAGCAGCAGTGGTTCGGCGCTATCGAGCAGGGTGATGGTGACTTCGGCGTGCGCTTGTACAAATAATAGCGGGATCAGGAATAGGCAATGGATTAAAGATTTCATGGTAAACCGAGAAAAGAGTAATTTACCTGTGTTATAGCACCTCGCAGCCCAGTTGGACAACTTTACAGGTGGCCGTTAGGCTTTTTGAGCATCCTGGGGGATGGGTTACAGTAATTTGCTTGCTAAGACTCTATAATGGTGGGGATTAATTCCAGGAGCGTAGCGTGTTAACTAAAATTTTAGTGACTCTGTTAGTGATTGCCGGCGCAATCGCCTATCTTCGTAAGCCAAAGGTGGCCAGTCAACCTACAGCCAGTCAGTTGGGCCAACGAATCGTGTTTAAGTATTTTGCCTTTGGTATTACCGCCCTGGCGCTCTTGGGAAGCGGCGCCTATTGGTATTGGTCTTGGCAAGAGGGGAATCAGCTAGTGTATGTCACCATTATCTCGCCAGCCGCGGCTTCGAAGGAGGTCTATCAGGTGCGTAAACGCGAATTACAGAGTGATGCCTTTACTACAGTCGATGGCTTAAAGGTTCGCTTGTCGACTCAAGAGCGAATTGTGATTGCCGATGCCCCGCCAAATATGAGGTAGGCTCTCTTTTTGACGGCTCAACTTTTATTTTGGTTATATTCCCTTCATTAGCAGTCAATTAGGCTGTTCAATGGCGTGTTATTCGGTAGAATAACGCCAAATTATACCCTGCGCTTGGATGTGGTGAGTTTTCATCTAAGTGTCTTTTTCAGGAGGTCCTATGATCACGGCTTATGTCTTTCAAGCGAATAAGTTATCCATTGTCGAGTTGAATATTCGAGACAGTGTTCCCGAGGGGACCTTATGGTTGGATCTCTACAAACCTGAAGATGACGAACGTGAATGGTTGAGGGGCTATTCGGCAGAGGAACTGCCGGACGAGGAAGATATTAACGAAATTGAGGCCTCGGCACGTTTCTATCAAAACAAGGACGGCTTGCACATCAACTCCCTGTTCCCCCAACGTGTGGGACAGGACGTAAAAGGGGTGAACGTCTCCTTTAACCTGCGCCCCCAGTTTCTGGTGACCCTAAGGGAAGACGATGTAGGGCTGATCCGACTACTGCGTAACTATTTGCGTCTAGGCCGCTTAGAGGTGCAGACGCCGCAGGCGCTCTTCCTAGAACTGTTCAATCTCAAGGTGGATTACCTCTCGGATCTCATCGAAGATGTCTATTCAGTGCTCGACAACGTGGGCGAGCAGGTGTTTCAGAGTGACGAGCTGGACGATGTCTTTAAGCTTATCACCTTGCAGGAAGACTCTAACGGTAAGATCCGCCTGAGTTTGCTCGATACCCAGCGCTCTCTTCGTTATATGCAGCGTTATTATCGTGGCAAGTTGACCGAGGAAGATCTTAAAGATCTACGGGAGATGTTGTCGGATATCGAGTCTCTGATGCCGCACAGTCAGTTTATTTTCGATAAGTTAAACTTCTTGCTCGATGCGGCCATGGGTTTCAGCGGCCTGCAGCAAAACAAGATCATTAAGATCTTCTCGGTTGCGGCGGTGATCTTCCTGCCTCCTACTGTGATCGCCAGCGCCTATGGGATGAACTTCGCCAATATGCCAGAGCTCGAGTGGCAATGGGGTTATCCGATGGCGATCATGATGATGATTGGCAGTGCGGCTTCGACCTATTTCTTCTTTAAACGCAAAGGCTGGCTCTAAGTTTAGGCTGGTTGTTATAGCTAAACTTGGACAAAGGCTCATACCTCAAGCTTAAAGCGTTAGGCTATTTACCTGGATAACAGAGCACCTTGGCTCTGTTTTCCGTGTAAAGGTCGGGCTGATTGATCACCTGGTTTAATGCAATGAATTTATCGTTCATCAGCTGCAGCGCCATATAGCTGCGGGCGTATGGCGTGGCGCAGCGCGACAGTTTAAATTCGAGGTGATGGCGAATGGTTTCCAGCTGGGCACGGTTGTTGGCATTGGCCTCGTTGATCAAGGCCTTGTTGAGGTTTTTCTGCAGTGTGGCCAGTTGCTGCGGCGCGTGCTGCGCCAGCCATTTCAGGCTGTCGAAATCGGGTAGCTCTATCATACTCTTTCCCCTTAGCGCATAAACACCATAATGCAAGGCCAGTACTCTAATTTTAGTCTGGCCTGCGGAGAAAGACAGTCAGGCTGGTTTTACGCCTTCTTGTCGCCACCGAAGAAATAACCGACGCGCTCTCTGGGGCTCAGATATTTGAAGATCTTTTCAGGTAGGGCCGAGGGGGCTATACACCTGACGATAGTGAGTCCTTCGCTCTCCAGATCAACGATAGGCGCCTGTTCTTTAGGCACTAAGGCATCGTATACCAAGATCCGTGGGAAGAGGATCTTCTCAAGATTCACCGCCATCACCATGGCATATTGACCGCTGGAAAGCTCCACCACACTACCCGGCGGATAGACGCCGAGCATCTTGATCAGTTTGCCGATAGCAGCCTGGTTTAGCCGCTCCTTGTAGTTCTTATACAGATAGCCTAGCGCGGCATAGGGAGTTTTCGGCTTAACCTGTCCCTCTGGGTGACAGAGTTGGTCGTAGAGATTCACCGCGGCAACCAGCTGAGTCGGCAGGCTGATCTGATCCGCCTTCAAGCCTCTGGGGTAGCCGCTGCCATCGAGAAATTCGTGATGGTCCCTTACTATGGGCGCCGCATCTTCGGGGAAGTTATCGGCCAGCTTCAATAGCTCTATTCCCATCGCGGGGTGTTGCTTGATGAAGTTAAGTTCGGGCTGGGTGAGCGGCGTCTTCTTACGCAGTAGCTGCGGTGGGATCTTGAGCTTGCCGGTGTCATGAAACAGCGCGCCCATACCGACGGCCTCGATATCTTCTCTCGGCCAGTCCAGCTCCTTGGCGATCATCATAGAGAGCACCGCCACATTGAGGGAGTGATAGTAGATCCCCTCGTTGTCTTTGGCATCGCTCATCAGGTGCAGCACCAGGTTGTCAGAGTTGAGCAGCTCTTCGGTGATGCTGTTGATCAGCTCCTTGGCATCGGAAATGGCGTTAAGGGGGCGGTTTCTCAGCTTGGCCACCAGGTTACGCATCATGGCGACCGAGCGGTCAAACTCCTGCTCGGTTTTCTTAAGATCGCGCCTGAGTTTCTTTAGGTGTTCGATGCGCTCTTGCTTATTTTGATTCATCTGCTGACTGAGCTGTGTCAGGTCGTTTTCATCTCTAAAGCTGGGGGCATCGTAGGCATCTTCCTTGCCTAGAGGCGGCGCGCTGCTCTTGTCCAGAACGACAAACACATATTCGATACCGAGTTTTTTGATCAGTTCAATCTGAGCTTCTTGCTTGAGTCTAAAGGAGTTAAATAGAAAGGGATGGTCTTTCCAGGAGACAGGTAATCTAACAAAGTTGCCGACTTGTAGTTGGTTTGTTTTTACCTTACAGCTTCTGCTCATGTGTCTTTACGTTTGCCTTGAGTTACGCCATATTTTATCTGAACCAGCTGGCTTTACAATTACTTAAGCTATGTGTCAGCATAGTTACATCATAAATTTATCTAAATTAGCGAGTTGTACATGGATTTCATCGAAGTCTACCCCAATGCCATCCCAGATGAACTGTGCGATCGTCTCATGGAGACCGTCAACACACATCCTGGTGTTATTGATGGTATTACGGGTCATGGTGTTGACCTGGAAAAGAAAATTAGCCGTGACATTACCATGGATAACTTTCAGGAGTTACTGCCACTGAGAAACGAACTCCTTAATTATACGCTAAAACACAGCGCGCAATATTTTGAAAAATATGCACTGGGGTTAATGGGGGCGGTAGCTGTCACCCTGGCGGATGAGCAGGGCAAGCCGCAGACGCTGACGCCGGAAAATTTCGATACCCTGGGACGTCACAGGGTACAGCCCCTGGTGCAATACCTGTATCGTAGCGGCAGCATTAATATTCAATATTATCAGAAAGGTAAGGGGGGGTACCCTCATTGGCACTCTGAGCAATTCCCCCAGATGGGACATAACGAGGCGCTGCACAGAGTGGTGCTGTACATGTTTTATCTTAACGATGTGGAAGAGGGCGGCGAAACCGAGTTCTTCTATCAGCAACGCAAGATAAAGCCGAAGAAGGGCACCATGGTGATCGCCCCTGCCGGCTTTACCCATAGCCATAGAGGCAACATGCCCATCAGTGGCGATAAGTATATCGCCACCTCTTGGGTGATGTTTAACCGCGCCGAGAAGCTATACGCTCCCTTGGGTTAAAGTGGGATCTTAATGGTAAACCTCGCTCCCTCGAGGGACGAGGTATCTATGCTGAGACTGCCGTTGTAGCTAGAGACGATTTCGTGACAAACGGCAAGCCCTATGCCTTGGCCTGCCTTTTGGGTGTCGGCGCGAACGCCACGCTCGATGATCCTCTGACGTATGGCCTCGGGAACCCCTGGGCCGTCATCTTCCACGATCAAAACAAACTCGCTGTTGTCGCTGTAGCGAGCCGTAACCGCCACCTTACTGATACATAGCTTGAAGGCGTTCTCCATCAGGTTGCCACACAGCTCCATCAGATCCCCTTTGTCTCCTGGGAACACCTGATCGGCGGGGATATCGGCGCTAAATTGGATCTGCTTGTCACGGTAAACCTTAAACAGCATCTGTGACAGCTGCTCTATCAGTGGCGCTACTAGGGTCTGCTCCTGCTTAAGTCCCTTGCGGCCCAGCATGGCGCGCTTGAGCTGATACTTGACCAAGTGATCCATCTGGCTGACCTGCTCCATGATCTTCTCGCGGGCGCCCGCCTTACTCAAACTCTGGTCGTCCGTAATGGCGTGCACTGCTGCAAGTCGAGTCTTCAGGCTGTGGGCGAGATCATTCATGGCATTTTGGTATCGTTCCTGCTGGGCATTCGATTGCAGCAGCAGTTGGTTGAGTGCCTGAGTAACACCTTCCAGCTCCACTGGATAATCCTCGGAGAGGGCCTTGGCCGTGCCACTGCTGACCTGTTGTAGCTCGTTGCGCATACGAACCAATGGACGCATTCCCCAATAACCCGCGCTGATCAAGAGTACCAATGCTAAGGCCAAGATCATGCCCAGGCGCCAGTAGGTGCGGCGGCTGAACTTATCAAATTTCTTCTCTAGTTTTTCCGCATCCTTCATCACTAGCAGATTGTACTTTTGCTTGGCGAGTTCAACCGACAGTAGGTAGACAAAGTAGTTTTTACTGTCGGCTAGGTTGAGGTAGTAAGGAGGTGAGTCGAAACGTATTTCGTTGAAGCGCTCGCAAGTGTCAAACAGGCCACGATCAACGGCCAGGGAGGAGGTCCATACCTGTTTAAACTCCTCGTCACAGCTGGCGATAATATATTTTTCCGGAGTGTTGTTCTCGTCGAGCCATGCCGTAGTCTCCGGTATGAGGTTGTGCTCCTTTAGCTCTGCGGCAACCTTGGGGATCTCGGCGATTAGCTCGGCTGTCTCTTCGTTATAGTTGTTTTGCGCGTATAACAGGTTGACCAGCCAGGCAAGACCAAACCCCACCAATGCGATGATAGATAAGGAGGTAAGAAACATTCGCGTCAGCAGACGCTGTTTGGGTTTAAATCTTATTTGCATGGCAGATTAAATTTGTAACCTTGGCCGCGTATGGTGGCGATAGGATTTTCCAGTCCACCCTTAGTGAGTTTCTTTCGCAGGCGGCTTATCATTACTTCAATTGTATTAGGATCGCCCTCCTTATCGCCATAGATCACGTCCAGTAGTCGCTGTTTGGCGACCACCTCGTGACAGTGGCGCATCAGGTACTCCAGAATCTGATATTCGAAGGCCGTAACCTCCATAGGGCTCTGATTCAGTGTGACCTGCTTAGCGGCCAGATCCAGCTCCAGGGGACCACTGGTGATCTGCGGTTTGACGAAGCCCGCGCTGCGGCGCACCAAGGCGTCGAGTCTGGCGACCAGTTCCTCTTTCTGGAAGGGTTTTACCAGGTAGTCGTCGGCGCCGGCGTTTAGCCCCTCGACCTTATCCTGCCAGTTGACCCGGGCGGTCAGGATGAGGATGGGCGCCTTGAGATCTGCCTTACGCAACGATTGGATCAGGGCAATACCATCCTGATCCGGCAGACCCAGGTCGATGATGGCGATGTCTATGGGGTAGTTAGTCGCCTGATAAAAGCCCTCTTCGGCGGTCAGGGCAACCTGAACCTGGTTGCCTAATTCACTCAGCTGTACCTTGAGGTGGTGGGACAGGAGGGGATCATCTTCAACGACCAAAATTCTCATATGTTTTGCCTATCATTTATTTGTGTGCTCGCTTAGTGACCCGGTAGTGCAATTGTTAACCAAGCGGAGGACGTTTTATAAAACATTACTTTATAATAGGTTAGCTTAACAGGGACTGACTCATCTTCAAACAAGCTTTAATCGTTAGCATTTTGTGAGCAATAGGGGCTTCTTGTACCTGTTAATTTGCCTGTCAAATGGTTAGAATCCGGTTAATTTTATACTCTATTAGGCCTGGATATGTCCTTAGCTAAAATTTTACCCCTGATCTTTACCTGTCTGTTCGTGCCGGCGACCTTGGCCGAGACCTTTACCTTTACCGCGATTCCGGATGAAAACGAGAGTCAGCTAAAGACACGTTTTAACAAGGTGGCTAAGTATCTTGAGGCCGAGCTAGGCGTTGAGGTGAACTATGTGCCGGTGAAATCATACGCCGCAGCCGTAACGGCATTTCGTAACAATCAGGTGCAGCTGGCCTGGTTTGGCGGCCTATCTGGGGTGCAGGCAAGACGCCTGGTACCAGGCTCACAGGCCATCGCTCAGGGCTATGAAGATCAATATTTTAAGAGCTTCTTTATCGCCAATGCCTCAACGCCGCTCGAACAATCAAGCAACTTTCCTAACCTGAATGGCTACACCTTTACCTTTGGTTCGAAAGGCTCTACCTCTGGTCGCCTGATGCCGCAGTTTTATATTGAGCGCAACATGGGCAAACAGGTGAAGGATATCTTTACCCGCATCGGTTTCTCCGGCGATCATAGCCGCACCATAGCCCAGGTAGAGGCCGGTGCCTATCAGGTGGGCGCGGTAAACTATAAGGTGTGGGAAACGGCTGTAGCTAACGGCACTGTCGATACCAGCAAGGTAAAGGTTATCTGGGAAACTCCTGCCTATCCAGACTATCAGTGGACGGTACGTGCCGATGCCGATCAGCGCTTCGGTGATGGCTTTACCGAGAAGTTGACCAAGGCCCTGCTAGAGATGAAAGATCCAGATCTACTGGCCAGCTTCCCGCGTCAGTCGTTTGTTGAGGCCGATAACGCAGACTACGAGCCAATCGAGTCTGTGGCGACGGCGATCGGCCTGTTAGATTAATTCTGTGCTTCACATAGCATCACTCTCCCTGAGTTATCGCGAGACTCGGGTCATTGACGATCTCGACTTGTCGATTAAGCAGGGAGAGTCTTTAGCCATAGTCGGCCCCTCGGGTGCGGGTAAGTCGACGCTGCTCGGCTATATCTATCAGCAGCTTAAACAAGATGCCGCCCTGTGCAGTCAGTCCCAAGGTTTGGTCGATGCCCTGAGCGTGTTTCATAACGTCTATATGGGCGCTTTGGCCAGGCACTCCTTTGCCTATAACCTATTAAATCTCGCCTGGCCGATGGCGGCGAGACGTGAAGAGGTGGCCAAGCTGTGCGCGGAGCTGTACCTCGAGGCGCCGCTGCAAAAACCAGTCTCTTCACTATCCGGTGGCCAGCGCCAACGGGTTGCCCTGGCACGGGCACTCTATCAGGAAAAACCGACCTTCATCGGCGATGAGTCATTCTCCGCCCTGGATCCTGTGATGGCTCAGCGCCTGCTTAGCCTGGTCAAGGCGCGCCATGAGACGGTGATCATGGTGCTGCACGATAGTGAGCTGGCACTGAATCATTTCGATCGCATCATAGGGCTTAGCGAGGGCAAGTTAGTGCTCGATAAGCCTGCGAGTGAACTCGATGGTGAGCAACTGTCCCGCTTCTTCGATACCCAGATGGTGACAGCTCAAGATGTTTAAGTTTGTCGGTCCCTGGCAGCGGCTGACATTAAGCCTCTGGCTGCTGGTTGGTGTCAGCCTGTTGTTTGTCGATATCGAGATCATTAGCCTGGATCCCTGGGGCGAGTTGCTGCGCCTGGGGCAGGGGCTGCTGACGCCAGATTTCTTCGCGACCGAATCACTGGTCAATGCCATTTGGCAGACGGTGAGTTTCGCCTTACTCGGTGTAACCTTGGGTTTGCTGCTTGGATCGCCTTTGGCGCTGGTTTATCGCTCGCCTTGGGTGGCGGGCGTCTGCGCCATGGTGCGGGGGATCCATGAGATCTTCTGGGCACTGCTCTTCCTGCAAGTCTTTGGCCTGTCGCCGTTAACCGGCGTGCTGGCGATCGCCTTACCCTACGGTGCGACCTTTGCCCGGGTCTTCCACGACATATTGCAACAGGCGCCGGGAACCACCAGGGAAACGTTGCCCTTTGGCTGCGACAGGTTGAGCGCTTATTGCTACGGAAAGCTCGGCCACGTGCTGCCTTTGATGCTGGCCTACGTACGATACCGTTTCGAGTGTGCCCTGCGCAGCAGCGCCGTATTGGGCTTTATCGGTATGCCGACGCTCGGCTTCTACCTGGAGACCGCATTTCGCCAGGGCAAGTATCATGAGGGAGCGGCGCTGCTCATCCTCTTCGTGGTGTTGATTGGCACCATTCCGCTCTGGTCGCGTCGCCGTCTGCTGCCACTCTATCTGTTGGCGGCGCTGTTGACCTTGCCTAAGATGACAGGCGTCGATCTGCAGCTGGTCTGGCAGTTCCTAACCTTCGATATTCTCCCCCCAGGGATCCGCGAGCTGCTCCATGGTCAGCAGGATCTGACACAAGGGCTCACGCGATTTGCCAGCTGGTGGCAGCGCCTGACCTTTGAGCAGGCCTTACCCGGTGTGGGGGCGACCTTAGTGTTGGCGGTGAGCGCATTGGGACTGACCCATCTGCTTGCACTGCTTGGACATCGTTTTGCCAGCATGCATAGCCGCGGTAAGTATTCTATGCCCCTAGCACAGCTATTGCTGCTGATCATGCGCTCCATGCCGGAGTATATTCTGGCGTTTATCTTCATGATGCTGTGTGGCCCCTCGATGTTGCCTGCAATGCTAGCCTTGGGGCTGCACAATGGCGCCCTGATCGCCTACTTGCTGACGCGCCAGGATAGGCTGATCACACCAAGCGCTCTGTATCAGCGCCGCGGCGATCACTATGGTTATGAGGTGTTGCCGCGAATCTATCCTAACCTGATGTCGCTGCTCTTTTATCGTTTCGAGGTGATCTTGCGGGAAACGGCTATCTTTGGGGTGCTGGGGGTGATGACCCTAGGCTTCTATATCGACAGCGCCTTTAGTGAGATACGCTACAACAACGCCTTCTACCTGCTTTTGGTGACGGCACTGCTTAACGTCTTGGTCGATGCGCTGGCGCGGCGAATGCTGGCCAAGCGCCTGTCTCAGGGGATGGCGGTCGGCCAGGTATCCTGTGTGGTCTAACGCTTAGCCTGTCGCAGGCGTTGTACGCCCTGACAGCAGTAAGAGGCCAAGAGGGTAAACAGGGTCACCGCCGACATGATGAAGGCGAGCCTTACCCAAGGGGCATCCATCGAGATGCGCATCTGCACATAATCAATGCCGCTCAGACCCCAGACGAAGATGGCGCTTAAGATAAGCACCAGCTGTAGGCTGCGGGTGATGGCCACATGGCGAATAAACAGGAGTAGTGGCGCCGCGATGAAAGCGGCGCTGATCAGCGTTTGGCCGAAGCGCATAAAATGGGCGCCCAGTAGGGCAAAAGCGAGAAAGATGATGAGAATGCGCCACCACATGATAGTTGCCTCGAATTGTAGAGTGAATAAATAGCTTGGTGGCAGATTACCTTGGGGCGGCGGCGTATTCTATCGCGTTGTTCACATTTTCATTTATTTGCGATCATCATTGTTTAGGGCCTGTTGAAGTTTGTGCTTTTGGGCGTCACTTAGCTTGCCGCTTTCGATCAGATGGAGCAGCTCTTCGACGTCAGCCTCGTCACCGTCACTTCTAATCACGATAAACTCGCGCTCGCCGTCTCCATGATATTTCATTTCGATCTCCGCTATCTCGGTGGCGATTTCGGCGATATCGTCCGATAACAGCTCGATGTCGTGATTAAATTCGCCATCATGGGCGTCGATGATCACCTCAAAGTCACGGGCTTTCGCCTCAAGTTCTGCGGCTTTGCGTTCCATTTCGGCTCTTTTCGCCGCCATTTCTGCACTTTTGGCTGCTACTTTTACTTCTATCTTGGCGATGTGTTTGGCCAGTTCAGCTTCTTTCTTGGCCATCTTCTTGGAGAGTGAGGCTATCTTGGCCTGATCGGCCTCAGACAGTTTATCGTGTCGCAGGTAATGGTAGTGGTGTTCGTCACCGTTGATCTGCTTGAGCAGGCGTACCATCTTATCTTGGGTCTCTCGAGGGAGCTTGGCGAGTTTCCGACGGATGAGCTGCTCGTCTTTCATTTCCTCTTGGCTGAAGCTGAATTTGTGCTGTTTACCTTCGAGCTCCAGGGTCAGCTTAGTGGCGTCACCGCCATCCTGAATCAACTTGGCGTTGATTTGGCTATCATTAAAATCGATTTGACGCAGGTCGGTGGGTACAGCCGCCAAGGTAAATGACAGTAGCGCAGAGCAGGCGATGAGCGAAGTTAGTTTATTGAGTTTCATGGTTTTTCCTTCCATAGTGATGAATGATTTCCCTATGCACTGCTAAGGCCGTGCCAAATTTGCGAAATCTAGGCTAGATAAGGGGTTGCGCAACTTCAGCCTTGAAGACAGAGATATTGCTCCCTAGCGGCTTACCCTCAAATGGGTCATGGAATTCCTGATATGGGGAAATCTATCGAGCGATACTGTTACTTCGGTGCTAACTATATTGCTACTAGGTGCTAAGAAAGGTGCGAACAAGTCCATGTGTGCTCTGCATCGGCTTTACAGACCTGTAAGCCTCGCCCTACTAAAGCGAGTGCCACAAGACATATTGGCAACTTGCCTAATAGAGTGATCCACAAGGGGTTTCATCTTGGTACTGTTTTTGTATAACCTGAGGGACAGGCACGCGACGATGTATCTTCAACGGTGCCAATGCGGCGTTTTCATCGAAACTTGAGGGTTCTATGTCGATTAAAGGTTATCTGTTTGTGCTGTTTGGCGCGCTCATTCTAATATTGGGTGGCAGCCAGCTGTTGATCTCTCATTTCTATAAGGCGCAGCTACAGAGCGAGTTGAGTGAGCGCTCGAGAGACCTGTCGCAAAACCTGGTCAAGGTACTGATAGATAACGTGGGCAGCGAACAGGAGTTCGTGGTGCAGTTCGACGAGGCGGCGATGCAGGCGTCAGTCGAGGATGCAGAGGCACTTAGACAGGAGTTTGAACAGGATATCGAATCTGTGTCCGAGGCGATCGCGCAGCTCAGCGAAGAGGTGGTGCAAATGGAGATGGAGACGGACGAGGCCTCGGCCGAGCAGAAAGCCTTCTTCCGTGCCAAACTCGCCGCCAAGCAGCAGGAGCTGAGGGACCACCTCAATGCCATGATGGCCTACGAGAGAGAGCTCAAGCAGCGCCAGAAAGCGAGTATTGCCGAGGCGAAGAGAGAGGCCGCCGATGAGTATCGCCGGCGTTTACATGATGCGGTGAGTCAGATAGAGATAGACGCCAATAGCTGGCTGGATAAGGGCAACGTGGCCATCATAGACGCGCCTATCTCGCCTACCACACCGGAAAAGGGCAGAGTCGCCGTGGAGTTTGCCCATGATATCAACCTCCCCAATCAGGAGACCAACGAGCAGTTGGAACGCTTCAGCGAGTCCATGATAGGGGCGATTCTGATGAGCTCCTTGGTCGGGTTGTTGCTGGTTTATATGCTCAGTCATGTGATCAGTGCGCCGCTGTCGGCCCTTGCGCAGGGGCACAAGAAGTTGGGACAGGGTGAGCTTGGTTATCAGGTGGATGAGCGCGGCGTCAAAGAGTTAAAGAGCATACTCAATGGCTTTAATAAGATGAGTCACCAGCTTGCCTCGTTAAGCGAGCAGAAGAAGCAGATGGCGCAGCAAAAACAGCTGGCGGAACTGGGTGAGGTGACCCGGGGAATAGCCCACAGCCTGCGTAATCCCCTACATACCCTGGGGCTCCTATCCGAGGCGGTCGCCCAGTCGGCATCTATGGATGATGCCAACAAGTTGCTTAATCAGATGCAGCAGAAGATCGCCATGATGGATAAGAGCATTCAATCCCTGCTGACACTGTCGAGCACTCAAGTAAATCGCCTGTCATGGGTGCCGCTGGCGGCGACGGTGCAGGATATCTTGCTGGAATTGTCGATCAACGGCAGCAAGCCCAGCATCGCCTTTCACTGTGACAATGTCGCTCTCAAGGTGCAGGGAGCCGAGTCTGAGATCCGTAGCATCTTGCATGCCGTGGTAATAAACGCGGTGGAGGCGACGCCGGATACGGGCCGTATCGATCTGACCCTGACAGAAGATGATGAGAGCTATATCTTAAAGGTGGCCGATACAGGTAAGGGAATTAGCCCCGAGGTGCGTGATAAGCTGGCTCAGCCCCATGTGACCACCAAGGCCGAGGGGACCGGCATGGGGATCTATATCGCCGAACGGCTGCTCCAAGGCCATTATGGTGGACGCATCACCTTTGCGGATAATCCAGGGGGTGGCACTCTGGTGACCCTCTATTTCGCCAAACTTATTTCAGATGAATCTAAGCCCCAGACAGAGGAAGTATGATGGAGCAGCCTAAGTTGCATATTTTGGTGGTTGAGGATGAGCCGGATCAAAGAGCCCTGATCGTGCAGATGTTAGCGGCCAACCAGTATCAGGTGGAGAGCGCCGACAGCGTCGAGCAGGCGATTGTGATGATTAAGGCGTCCGCGCCGGATCTGGTGTTCTCCGACTGGAAGCTGGGACAGTTGACCGGCATGGATCTGCTCAACTATGTGCGCCGTGAACACCCCGACATGGGCTTTATCATCGCTACCGCCTACGGCACCATCACCCATGCGGTAGACGCCATGCAGGCAGGCGCCGACGATTATCTGGCTAAGCCCTATCAGCGTCAGAGCCTCTTGCTGGCCATAGAGAAAGTCGCCAAGTCTATCGCCCTGAAGCGGCAGAATCGCCGCCTCTCCTCCGAACTCTCGCAGCAGCAGGAGCTGGTGGGGCTGGTGGGGCGCTCCGCCCAGATGCAGAAGGTGTATCAGAGGGTGCAGCGGGTGAGTGCCACCGACGCGACCGTGCTCATCGGCGGCGAGAGTGGCACGGGCAAGGAGCTGGCGGCGCGGGCGCTGTATCAGCTATCGGGGCGCAGCCATAAGCCCTTCATCGCCATCAACTGCGGCGCCATTCCCGAATCTTTGGCCGAGGCTGAGTTATTCGGCGCCGAAAAGGGAGCCTATACCGGTGCTAATACCCAGAAGATAGGCAAGTTAGAGGCGGCCGATGGCGGCACAGTCTTTCTCGATGAGATAGGCGAACTGCCTCTGCTGCAGCAGACCAAGCTGCTGCGTTTTCTTCAAGAGGGTGTGATCTCTCGCCTCGGGCAGAACAGTGAGATAAAGCTCGATGTCAGGGTGATCGCCGCGACCCATAGAGATCTGCAGCAGGAGGTGGCCGAGGGACGCTTTCGCGAGGATCTCTATTATCGCCTCAACGTCGTCCCCATTCATATGCCGGCCCTGCGGGAGCGCCAAGAGGATATCGGCCGTCTGGTGGAACATTTTCTTAAGCTGCATGCCAATCAATACGGCGTGGACGTGCCCAAGCTGAGCCGGGATACCCTCAAGGCGCTGCTCGACTACAGCTGGCCGGGTAATGTGCGTGAGCTGGCTAACCGTATCGAGCGTTTCGTCTTGCTCACAGATGAAGAGGAGATGGTGCATGAGCTTAACGCGGCGCCGCGGCCGCTGGATACGGCCCGCTTTGTATTGCCCGACGAGGGTATCGAGTGGGAGAGCTTCGAGAAGGATTGTCTGCGCCAGGCCTTGAGCCGCTTCGAGGGCAATCGTACCAAGGCGGCAAAATGTTTGGGCCTGAGCTATAAGGCGTTTCTCTATCGCCTGGAGAAATACCAGCTGGTTTAGCTTATCTATGCCCCGTCGGCCTTGGCGGCAGGTCACCAGCTGGCGAGCAGCAGCCTGAGTTTCATGCCCCAACTGCTGGTGGCGCCAGAGGTCTTAAAGCGGATCTGCCCCTGTTTGTCGATGATATAGATGGCGGGAAATACGCTGGCACCCCAGTCCTGGTGTAGGGATTTGCTATCACTTATGACGGAAAACTGATAGCCGTGCTCTGCCATGAATTGGTTGATCTCGCTATCTGAGCCTGAGGCGACGGCGATGCTGATCACCCTGTGTTCATTGGCCACGCTATTGACCATGGGGGAGGTGACGCGGCATATCGGGCACCAGGTGCCCCAGAAATAGACCAGGGTGATCTCACCTTGCTCGAGTGTGAAAGGATGGCCTTGGGTAGTGATGCCGCTTAAGGGGGGCGCCTCGCCGGAGATCATATTACGCTGCTGGTAGCTGAGCAGGGCAAAGGCAAATAGCGCCACAAGGGCTGCGTCTCTGAGATAGCGGTACCTTTTGCGCCTGGGGTTCAGGTAAGGCGCCAGGCGGCTAAACAGACTGCTTACCACTCTTTTGAATAGCGAAGGCACAGTTACTGACCTTTAGTTTGGCATTGAGCCTGTGAACTGGACATGGTTGATTAGAGATATTCGGGCGGTGTCTGGCGAGTCCAGATGCGGCTATAGGCCATTAGCTGTGGATAGAAGGTGCGAAAGGCTATTTCTATCTCGGTATCCATCCGCTTCACCGTGTCGATGGCGCCATCAAAAATTTCCGGCTTAGAGACGCGGCGGCTCACCGCCTGGATGGTCTGATTCAGTCCTTCACGGCTCTCATAGGCGATAAGCCAGTTTTCCTGCTGCATGCGCATGATGATATCGCTCAGTTTGCCCGGAAGTTCCTCGGCGCTGCTGAGCGCCTGATAGGCCTGCTGGGCAAAGTCGGGCAGCGGCAGGTGATGATACTCTTCCCAATATTTTGCCAACATATGGTCAAAAGACAGATCGATCAGTATCGGCGCGGCGCGTTGCAGCGTCTTAGGAAATGCGGCCTTGAGTTCCTTGGTGAGTTCGTGGCTATCGGTAAGTGTGTCTATCTGCCTGTGCAGCCAGATCCCCTGTTGCAGGGCCTTGGGATGATCGGCGATATTACCCTTGGCAAAATCACCGGCGAGATTAGCGGCGAGATTGGTTTTACTGTTATCTGCCAGGTGCAGATGAGCCAAAAAGTTCATTAGATAAAGTTTAATTGCTTTGTTAATTCACGCTTTTCACGTTATCATGCCCAAAGGTGTGATGAAACCTTTATCTGACGCGACCTTATCTTTCACGAATCGTTTGCCTGGATACTGGGATCAACAGGATGTGCACCTAGCACCCTTCATATTAATTATCGGTTTAAAGGATCATGGATGATGTGGAACTGGTTAATGAAACGTCTAGGCAAAAAATCTTCCTCTCAACGGCGTCGGGTCGAGGTCGATATTCCCTTCGAACAGCACAGTTACCGTAAAGCCAGCTTCGATCTGCAAGCCAATATTGCCGTGGCTGACAAGGAGAAGAAGGCCAGCTAAGCCCTGTGTCTTGATCTTATCATCATCAGCCAATAGACTAGCGGCCGATTTATGCTAAGCAGAGACAGACTATGCGCGTTGCCGATTTTTCTTTCGATCTTCCCGATGAGTTGATCGCCCGTTACCCCATGCCTAATCGCACGGCGTCCCGACTATTGACACTCGATGGTAATAGCGGCGCGGTAGCAGACAAGCAATTTACCGATATCCTAGAGATGGTTAACCCCGGCGATCTCATGGTGTTCAACAACACCCGAGTGATCCCGGCGCGCGTCTTTGGTCAGAAACAAACCGGCGGTAAGCTAGAGATCTTGGTCGAGCGTATGCTGGACGACAAGCGTATTCTGGCCCATGTGCGCAGCTCCAAGTCACCTAAGCCCGGCACCATCATCTGCTTAGATGGCGGTTATGAGATGACTATGCTCGCCCGTCATGACACTCTGTTTGAGCTAGCGCTTAACAGCGAGTCCAGCATACTCGAGGTGCTCGAAGAGGTCGGACACATGCCGCTGCCGCCCTATATCGACCGTCCCGACGAGGATGCCGATAAGGAGCGCTACCAGACGGTCTATAACCAGAACCCGGGCGCGGTGGCAGCACCGACGGCGGGCCTGCACTTTGACGATGCCCTGCTAGCCGCGTTGAAAGAGAAGGGGGTGAATGTCGCCTTCGTGACCCTGCATGTGGGCGCGGGTACCTTCCAGCCGGTCAGAGTCGATAACATCTTAGATCACAAGATGCACTCCGAGTGGGCCGAGGTGCCTCAGGATGTGGTGGACCAGATCAAAGCCACTAAGGCGGCGGGTAATCGCGTCATCGCCGTGGGCACTACCTCGGTACGCTCGCTTGAGAGCGCGGCCAAGGCCAGCGAAGGGGAGCTTAAGGCCTACAGCAGCGACACAGACATCTTTATTTACCCAGGCTATGAGTTTCAGATCGTCGATGCCATGGTGACTAACTTCCACCTACCCGAATCGACCCTTATCATGTTGATCAGTGCCTTTGCCGGCTTCGACGAGGTGAAAAACGCCTATCAGCACGCGATTGCACAAAAATACCGCTTTTTCAGCTATGGCGATGCCATGTTTGTGACTAAAAAAGCGATCTAAGCGATGATTTTGCTTTAAAATACCCACCCACACTTGAGGTGGGTATTTTTTTAGAGATTTTTGCTGATGAGGGTTGATACTCAGTTGTTTGCCCTTATCTCTATTGTTCAGCTGTGTCTGTTTTAGTGACACGAAGAGAGTCAGACTGTTTCTCTGGCGAGGTTAAAAATGAAATTTGAATTAGATACAACCGATGGCCGCGCGCGTCGTGGTCGCCTAGTGTTCGAACGCGGTACGGTAGAGACCCCGGCATTTATGCCTGTAGGCACCTACGGTACGGTAAAAGGGATGACGCCAGAAGAAGTGCGTGCCACGGGCGCCGACATTCTGCTGGGGAACACCTTTCACCTTTGGCTGCGTCCTGGCGAAGAGATCATGCGTAAGCATGGCGATCTGCATGACTTCATGAATTGGCAGCGTCCAATTCTGACCGATTCGGGTGGATTCCAGGTATTTAGTCTCGGCGATATTCGTAAGATCACCGAAGAGGGCGTGCACTTCCGCTCGCCAATTAACGGCGAAAAGATCTTCATGGATGCGGAAAAGTCGATGCAGATCCAATACTCGCTCGGTTCTGACGTGGTGATGATTTTCGACGAATGTACGCCATACCCGGCGACACACGACGAGGCACGCAAGTCGATGCAGATGTCACTGCGTTGGGCACAGCGTTCGCGTGATGAGTTCGACCGTCTGGAAAATCCTAACTCGCTGTTCGGGATTATTCAGGGCAGCGTGTATGAAGACCTGCGCGATGAGAGCCTTAAAGGCTTGTTAGAGATAGGATTCGACGGTTATGCCATCGGCGGCCTGGCGGTTGGTGAGCCTAAGGAAGATATGCACCGCGTTCTGGAGCATGTCTGCCCGCAGATCCCGGCCGATAAGCCGCGCTACTTGATGGGGGTAGGTAAACCGGAGGATCTCGTTGAGGGTGTACGTAGAGGGGTCGATATGTTCGATTGCGTCATGCCGACTCGTAATGCGCGCAACGGTCACCTGTTTACCAGTGAAGGCGTTATCAAGATCCGCAATGCGCGTCATCGTGATGATACTTCACCACTCGATGCTAAGTGTGACTGCTACACCTGTAAGAACTACTCACGGGCGTATCTGTACCACTTAGATCGTTGTAATGAAATTTTAGGAGCACGTTTAAACACCATTCACAACTTGCGTTACTACCAAATGTTGATGGAAGGTTTGCGTGGCGCTATCGAGACAGGTACATTAGACGCCTTTGTTGAGGAGTTCTATACCAGTCAAGGTCGCGAAGTTCCTAAGTTATCCGATTAATTTTACTGCTAATAAGAAGAGAGAAATATGTTCATTTCAAATGCATACGCAGCCGATGCGCCGGTAAATGGTGCGGGTGGTACCATGGAACTGGTTTTCATGCTGGTCATTTTTGGTTTGATCTTTTACTTCATGATTTTCCGTCCGCAATCTAAGCGTGTAAAGGAACATAAGAACCTGATGAGCTCGCTGAGCAAGGGTGATGAAGTGCTCACTAGTGGTGGGATCCTGGGTAAGATCGCCAAGATCAGCGATGACAACGATTACGTGTTGCTGACGATCAACGAAACCTCAGAAATCACAATCAAGAAGGATTACATAGCGGCTGTTTTGCCTAAAGGGTCTATTAAGTCACTTTAAGTTGAAAGTTAAGTCACTTTAAGCCAAGAGGGCGATGGTGTGTTAAATAAATACCCAATGTGGAAGAACCTGATGGTGGCGTTGATCATCACCGTCGGTGCCTTCTACGCAATACCAAATTTATTTGGTGAAGATCACGCGGTGCAGGTCGTGGCCACACGTGGCGCGGAAGTTAATGTCTCGACTCAGAGTCAGGTTACTGACCTTCTGTCGGCGAAAGGCATCGCGGTGAAGCGTTCAGAGTTGGAAAATGGTCAGCTATTGGTGCGCGTTGCCGATGCCGATCAGCAACTGCTGGCGAAAGAGGCAATTGCCGAGGTACTCGGTGACAAGTATATCGTGGCGCTTAACCTGGCGCCGGCCACGCCTCAGTGGCTGGAGTCTATGGGGGGGAGCCCGATGAAGCTGGGTCTGGACCTTCGCGGTGGTGTGCACTTCCTGATGGAAGTGGACATGAGCGAGGCGATCCGCAAGATGACCGAAGCGAAAATTGCCGACTTCAGAACCGATCTTCGTGGTGAAAAAATTCGTTATGCGGGTATTCGCAATACCCCTAAAGGGATTGAGATCAAGTTTCGTGATGCCGAGAATTTAGCCAAGGCAGAACGATTCCTCAAGAGCCGCACTAACGAGATGGTGTTCGTCGATGCGTCGTCTGGTAGCGATTTCATGCTGCTGGCGAACATGAGCGAGATCTACCTCAAGCAAGTGAAAGAGGAAGCGCTGCAGCAGAACATCACCACCTTGCGTAATCGTGTGAACGAGTTGGGTGTTGCCGAGCCTGTGGTTCAGCGCCAGGGGGCGGAGCGCATCATCGTCGAATTGCCGGGTGTTCAAGACACGGCCCGTGCCAAGGATATCCTGGGTGCGACTGCGTCTATCGAATTCCACATGGTTGACGAGAAGGCCGATGCGGCGGCGATTGCAGCCGGTCGCGTGTCTCCAGGTTCGCAGATCTATGATCGCCGCGAGGGCGGTAAAGTGGCCCTGCATAAAGAGGTGATGCTTACCGGTGACCATATCCAGGGCGCACAGCCAAGTTTCGACGAGTATAGCCGTCCTCAGGTGTCTATTAACCTGGACTCTAAGGGTGGTTCTATCTTCTCGAACGTGACCAAGGACAATATCGGCAAGCCGATGGCGACCCTGTTCATCGAGTATAAGGATAACGGCGCCAAGAACCCTGACGGCAGCGTGAAGATGGATAAGATCGAAGAGGTTATCTCGGTCGCGACCATCCAGGCACGTCTGGGCCGCAACTTCGTGATCACCGGGCTTGACCACTCTGAAGCGCAAAACCTGGCGCTCTTGCTACGTGCCGGTGCCCTGATTGCACCTGTCTCTATTGTCGAAGAACGCACCATTGGTCCTAGCCTGGGTGCCGAGAACATCGACAACGGTCTGCAGGCGATGATCTGGGGTATGGCGGTCGTGTTGATCTTCATGCTGGTCTACTACCGCGGCTTTGGCCTTATCGCTAACCTGGCGCTGACGGCTAACCTGGTGATGGTAGTAGGTGTCATGTCTATGATCCCAGGTGCCGTGCTGACGCTGCCGGGTATCGCAGGTATGGTATTGACAGTCGGTATGGCTGTTGACGGTAACGTACTGATTTACGAGCGTATTCGTGAAGAGTTACGTGCGGGGCGCAGCGTACAACAGGCGATTCATGAAGGTTATGGCAACGCGTTTTCAACCATTGCCGATGCCAACATCACCACCTTTATGACGGCCTTGATCCTGTTTGCCGTGGGTACGGGCGCCGTGAAAGGCTTCGCCGTGACCCTGATGATAGGTATCGCGACCTCTATGTTCACCGCCATCGTGGGTACTCGCTCGATAGTTAATGCTATCTGGGGCGGTAAGCGCGTGAAGAAACTGTCTATTTAAGGGGAAGTTGACCATGTTCCAGATTTTATCAATTAAAGGCACGATCAACTTCCTGCGTCACGCCGTGGCCATTAGTGCGCTATCACTTGTCTTGGTGGTCGGCTCACTCGCTTCTTTGGCCGTGAACGGGATTAACTGGGGACTGGATTTCACCGGCGGTACCGTCGTCGAGATGGAGTTTAAGAACCCTGTCGATCTTAATAAGCTGCGTGCAGCCCTGACCTCTGACGAGACAGATGGTGCCGTGGTGCAGAACTTCGGTTCGAGCCGTGACGTGCTGATCCGTCTGCCAGTGAAAGAGGGCGTGAAGAGCGACCTGCAAGTCGAGCATGTGATGCAGGCTGCGTCTCAGGTCGACCCTAGCGTGACCCAGAAGCGTGTCGAGTTTGTCGGTCCTCAGGTGGGTAAAGAGCTTGCTGAGCAGGGCGGCCTGGCCGTCTTGGTGGCGCTGATCTGTATCCTTATCTATGTCTCTTTCCGTTTCGAATGGCGCCTGGCGCTGGGTTCGGTAGCGGCGTTGGCGCACGACGTGATCATCACCCTAGGTGTGTTCTCTCTGTTCCAGCTGGAGTTTGACCTGACCGTCCTGGCCGGTGTGCTGACGGTGGTGGGTTACTCACTCAACGATACTATCGTGGTGTTTGACCGTATCCGTGAGAACTTCCTCAAGATGCGTAAGGGCACTCCAGAAGATGTGGTGAACAACTCTATCACCCAAACCATGAGCCGTACCATCATCACCACGGGCACGACCCTGGTGGTGGTTGTGGCCCTGTTCCTCAAGGGGGGCACCATGATCCACGGCTTCGCGACAGCCTTGCTGATGGGGATCTTCGTGGGTACCTTCTCTTCTATCTATGTGGCGAGTTTCCTGGCGGTTAAGCTGGGGATCAATCGCGAGCATATGATGCCAGTAGAGATCGAGAAAGAGGGCGCGGATCAGGAAGCGCTGATGCCATAGGGCACAGACTGCCAGATATGTGTCATGAAAAAGCCACGGTTTCGTGGCTTTTTTATTGCCAAATTGGCCGGATCCCGACTCGACAATTGGTCAGTTTTAAGGCTAGGATGTTGAGCGAATATACCAATCACAGTAAATATGTGATCAGAAATAGCGCAGGAAAAACGCTTGAGAACAAAGCAGGATTTTTAGATAAGTAGTTATTCTACAATTAAAAATACTAATACAGTTATCGAGCGTTTTAACAAGCTAGCATGATAAATTATTTATTACGATTGGTATTAATCAATACACCTGATAATTTGCCAAAAAGAGCAAGCGTTGTAGGGGATAAAGATGGAAGAGCGCAGTAAGTTGGTGGCCGGAGGTAACTTGTTACAGGCCCATGCTTGGAAAGGGATGTTGGAGGCCTGCGGTATTGGGGTCGAACTGCGAGGCGAGGCCTTGCTAGGCGGTATCGGTGAGTTACCGGTTGACTTACAGGATGTCGAGCTGTGGGTTGCAGAGTCACAATATGAGGCGGCCAGGGCACAGCTGGAAACCCTCAACAGCGAGAGCCCTAAGTGGCAGTGCGTTAAGTGTCACGAGATAAACGAAGGTAACTTTGAACTCTGCTGGCATTGCAGCGCCGAGCGCAGCGAACAGCTCAGCTAGTAGTGCTTGCCGCTAACTTAGGCTTACTTTACTCTTGTCTTATTCTTAGTCGAGACAAGTCATTTAGATAATGCAATATTTTCCCATTTTCGCTCAGGCCGATGGGCTGAAGATCCTGATGATAGGGGCTGGCGAGGTTGCCAGCCGTAAACTTGAGCTGCTGTGTCGCACTCAGGCGCACATCAGGGTGATCGCCCCGGATGTCTGTGACGCCGTGATGGCCATGGCCACTCAGGGACAGATAGCCCTGGAGCAGCGTTTCGCCGAACTCGATGACCTTGAAGGGATAGACCTGCTCTATATGGCGACCAGCGATGAGCCGCTCAATCGTCAGTTTGCCCTGCAGGCCAAGGCGCAGGGGCTCTGGGTCAATGTGGTCGATGCGC
Organism: Shewanella sp. Isolate7; assembly: GCF_022398425.1. Classification (NCBI taxonomy): domain Bacteria; kingdom Pseudomonadati; phylum Pseudomonadota; class Gammaproteobacteria; order Alteromonadales; family Shewanellaceae; genus Shewanella; species Shewanella sp. Isolate7. The sequence continues at coordinate 26,046 of NZ_JAKEVJ010000032.1, forward strand.
CTAAGCTGTGTAATTTCATCACGCCCGCCATCGTCGATAGAGGACGTTTACAGGTCGCCATCAGCACCAGCGGCGCGGCGCCGGTATTTGCCAGAGAGCTCAGGGCGCGTTTGGAGACCTGGCTGCCAGCATCCCTGAGCGGACTGTTTGATTTCATTGCCGAGAAACGCACCGAGGTTCAAGACCGTCTGCCGGCGTTTGACCAGCGCAAGCTGTTCTGGGAACAGTTTTTCCACCTCAATGGCGACAGGTTCGATGAGCGTACGGACAACTATTTCGAGCAGGCGTTCGATACCCTATCGACCAGTGGCGAACTCTTGCTGCTCGATGCCCACACCCCCATAGATCTCTTGCCCCTTGCTGCGGTGCCCATGATGCAACGCCTCGACTGGCTCTGTAGCGATTTGGACTTGCCGCAGCGTCTGTCTGAGTTGGTGCGCCGTGACGCCGGACGTCAGCCCATGTTGTCGCTCAGCGAGTTGGCTGCCAGGTTAGAGAAGGGCGAACGTGTGATGGTTTATGGTGAATCAGAGACCATAGCCCAGCTGGTGGCCCATTTCCCCATGGCTAAACATCTGCGCCCGGGCGCATTGTAATGCTTCTGTTGCTCAAAGGGCGCCTAATTAGGGTAAACTAGGCGCTTTATTCTTAACGACTGAGCATTATGGCGCCCAAAGCAACCGTTTATAAAGTGCAGCTGCAGATTGCCGACATGGATCGTGGCTACTACCAGGATCATTCCCTCACTATTTCGCAACACCCGTCTGAAACCAATGCCCGCATGATGGTCAGGCTGTTGGCGTTTGCCCTGAATGCCAGCGACACCCTGGCCTTTAGCAAGGGGCTGTGCGTCGAAGGCGAGCCCGAACTGTGGCAGAAATCCTTAAGCGATGAGATAGAGTTGTGGATCGAGTTTGGCCAGAGTGACGAGAAGTGGCTGAGGAAGGCAAGTAGCCGCGCCGATAAAGTGTTGCTCTATACCTATGGTGGCCGCGCCGTGCCAATTTGGTGGCAGCAAAATGAGCAGGCGCTCAGTCGTTACCAAAATCTCGAGGTGTGGAATCTTCCCGAAGAGGCGGTGAAGGCGATGGGTGAGATGGTGACCCGTAACATGAGTCTGCAATATAACATCAGCGAAGGTGAGGTGTGGCTCTCAAACGACTGCGGCAGTGTACACATAGTCCCCGAGCAGCTAAAGGGATAAGCGTTAGAGGATACGCTAGCGCGACGATTACCGTACATAAGCCCTGGATAAAGGCATAAAAAAACCAGTCTCGCGACTGGTTTTTTACTGTGGGGGTTGTTTTAACGAAGATGTTAATTGAGGAGATTACGCCTCTTCGGCTAGCTCTTCTTCGCCGCGGCCCTTTGTCTTCACTATGATAAGCGCCGTGATAACTAGGGTGGCAACGATACCGGCAAGGGTCGATACCGTCATCGGCAGGCCTGCACCTAAGGTGGCCGAGTTGAGCAGGAAGCTGATGACCACTGTGGTCATGAACATGGCTGGCACGGTACAGATCCAGTGCAGCTTGTTATGACGCAGCAGGTAAGCAGAAGCGGTCCAAAGCATCATCACAGCCGTGGTTTGGTTAGCCACACCGAAGTAACGCCAGATCACACCGAAGTCAACCTGAGTCAGAATCGCACCAACCACAAACAGTGGGATGGCCAGCATAAGACGCTTAGGCAGCGCTGTCTGTGGCATTTTGAAGAACTCTGACAGGATAAGACGTGCAGAGCGGAAAGCGGTATCGCCAGAGGTGATAGGCAGAACAATCACACCAAGGATAGCCATGAATCCGCCGACCGCGCCCAGCAGGCCGGTAGAGGCTTCGTATACGACATTTGCAGGGTTACCCGCCATGCCGGCATTTAGACCTTCTACACCGCCGAAGAATGACAGGGCGATAGCACACCAGATAAGGGCGATGATACCTTCACCAATCATGGCGCCGTAGAACACGAAGCGGCCGTTAGATTCATTCTCGACGCAACGGGCCATCAGTGGAGACTGAGTGGCGTGGAAGCCAGATACGGCACCACAGGCGATGGTGATGAATAGCGCAGGCCAGAGTGGCATGTCGTTCGGGTTCAGGTTAGTCAGGAAGTCACCGGCGCTGAAACCTGGCAGCAGCGTGTGCTCACTAGAGACGATCAGGGCGATGGTCAGACCCACAGACATGAAGAGCAACAGGGCGCCGAAGAAGGGGTAGAGGCGACCGATGATCTTATCGACAGGCACGATAGTGGCGATCAGGTAGTATGTAAAGATGATGCCAAGGAACAGGCTAACATCCCAACCGGTCAATTTGCCTAGCAGGCCAGCTGGCGCCGAGATGAAGACCACGCCTACAAGCAGTAGGAGTATGATGGCGAACACGTTCATGAAGTGCTTGGCGCTCTTGCCCAGATACTTACCGGCAAGGTTTGGCACTGACTGACCATTGTTGCGCACCGACAGCATGCCCGAGAAGTAATCGTGCACCGCACCGGCGAAGATACAACCTATGACTATCCATAGCATGGCGGCAGGACCATAGAGGGCACCTAAGATAGGGCCGAAGATGGGGCCAACACCTGCAATGTTTAACAGTTGAATGAGGTAGACCTTACCTTTCGACATAGGCACATAGTCGACGCCGTCTGTCTTGGTAAAGGCGGGGGTTTGGCGAGCGGTATTGATACCGAACACCTTCTCAACAAACTTACCGTAGATGAAGTATCCGCCGAGGAGCAGGCCGACACAGATTAGAAACCACATCATAATTAGTACTCCCATTAAAAGTTAACAAGAGTGTAACCTGTCGGCAATTTTAGGAAACCGACATTTAGGTGAGTGGTCGAATAAGCGGATTAAGCGGTAAAATCGAGGCGGTAACTGTATTAGTGAAAGCCGAAGATCTGTTTCAGCGGCTTGAGGAAACGCCGCGACACCGGGATGGTTTTACCCGAGTGGGTGACCACCTCGGCGCCATTTTCCAGGATGAGGATCTCGCTGATCGCCTGTGGCGAGACCAGATACTGCTTATGGCAGCGTACCAGATCTGTCTTCTCCTCTAACACCTTGAGCGTCAGGTGAGTGTGCACCTGCTCCTGCGCCGTGGTGACATGGATGCCGCTGAGATCGCTAAAGGCGAACTCCACTTCATCGACATTGACCACCTTGAGACGATTGCCGCAGTAACAGGGAACATGCTCGAGCTGAGTCGGCAGCACGGCATCCAGCGGCTTTTGGTGTTGATCCCGGCGCACCCTTTCAATAGTGGTGGCCAGGCGCGCCTCATCGACGGGTTTGAGCAGATAATCGAAGGCATGATTGTCGAAGGCCTTGATGGCGTACTCGTCGAAGGCGGTAACAAACACCACCCTGGGCATGTTGTCGGGATCTAACATGGCGACCATCTCGAGTCCATTTACCTTGGGCATCTGAATATCGACGAAGATCAGCTGAGGCTTGAGCTTGCCAATGGCTTGCATCCCCTCGATGGCATTACTGCACTGGCCTATTACCTCAAGATCGGGATAGATCTTGAGTTGGTCGTAAAGGGCTTCGCGGGCAAAGGGTTCATCGTCGATTATTAAGCAAGTGATCACGCCATGGATTCCGTTTGTGCCGCATCGTTAAGCGGCAGAGTAATAATAACTTGGGTAAAACGGTCCTTCTCGCAGTTGATCTTAACGCCATAGAGGGGGCCAAACAGGCTCTGGATCCGCTTATGGACGATGGACATACCTAATCCTGAGGTGTCTGTATTGAGCTCTTCTCGATACAGACCTGCATTGTCTTTAACTTCCAATATTAATAAATCTTGCTCGGTTCTGCCACTGACCCAGATCTCGCCGGGCTCAAGCAGGAGTGATGTACCGTGCTTCACCGCATTTTCTATGATGGGCTGCAGGGTAAAGGCCGGCAGGCGGTACTGTTGCAATGCGGACGGAATATCGATATGCACGCTGAGTTTGTCGATAAACCTTGCCTTCTCTATGGTGAGGTAGGCGTCGATATGTTCTAGCTCGTCGCTGAGGGTCACCAGGCCCGTGGTGCGCTTGAGGTTGATGCGCAGAAACTGCGACAGATGTTGCAGCAGCTGTCTCGCCATCAGGGGATCTTTGCCTATGATGGCGGCGATGGTATTGAGGGCGTTAAACAGGAAGTGAGGGTTCACCTGAGCCTGCAACAGCTTTAGTTCGGCCTGGGTGAGCAGGCTCTGTTGCAGCTCATAGCGGCCATAGAGGATCTGGTTACTCATCAGCCTGGCGATCCCTTCTCCCAAGGTGCGGTTGATGTTGAGAAACAGCTTGTTCTTCGGCTCATAGAGCTTGATGGTACCAATCACCTCAGACTCACACCGCAGGGGGATAACCAGGCTGGAGCCGAGACGACACTGGGGCGAGATGGAGCAGGCATAGGGAGTCTCCACGCCGTCGGCGAACATGACGCAGTTCTGCTCTATGGCATCTTGGGTGATCTTAGATGAGATAGGCGTCCCGGGAATATGATGGTCATCGCCGATGCCGATGAAGGCCAGTAGCTTCTCTCTGTCGGTGATAGCCACCGCGCCGACGTTGGTCTCCTCCAATATGATTTGCGCCACCTTAGTGCTGCCCTCCTGATCGAACCCCTTGGAGAGAATGCCTACGCTGCGCTCGGCAATTTTCAGCGCCTTGGTGGAGAAGGCGGAAGAGAGCTTGTCGAACATGGTCTTCTGATCTCGCACCATACTCATGAAGAGAGCGGCGCCGATGGAGTTGACCGTCAGCATGGGCAGCGCAATCTGTTTGACCAGGGTCAAGGCCTCGCCATAGGGTTTGGCGATGGCCAGGATCAGTGCCATCTGTAGCATCTCGGCCGAGAAGGTGACCAGGGCGACCAGCAGTGGTGCATAGACCATCTCACTGCGGTTTTGTTTGCGCAGATAGAAGCCGACTATGCCCGCCGACAGCCCCTCTAGGGTGGTGGAGATGGCGCAGGCCAGATCGGTAAAGCCACCCATGCTGTATCTGTGCAGACCGCCGGTTAAGCCGACTAGGAAACCGGTTACCGGTCCGCCTAACAGGCCACCGAGCACGGCGCCCATGGCGCGGGTGTTGGCGATAGCATCGTTGGTCTGCTCGCCAAAATAGGTGGCCATGATGCAAAAGCCCGAGAAGATAAGATAGATGTAGATCTTATGGGGCAGGCGAGTGGCCGTCTCGGCAAACAACTTAAACAGCGGCGTCTTACTTAGCAGGTACACTATCACCAGATAGAGACACATCTGTTGGGTGAGCAGGAGGATCAGCGGCATAGCAACTTGGGTACTCGTGTAGGAGAGGCCTGAGTGATCTTCAGCATAGCACTGGCGCTGGTTTTAGGACAAGGGCGGGCTTTGCGTACGGGATCAAAGTTTCTCTCAATGAGATAGGTTATAAAGGGATATCTTTTTTATATCTTTTGGGAAGAGTATGTCAGATTCAATTCACGGCCATCAGGTGATGGAACTTATGCTGTCCTTGGGCCGCGCAGTATCAAAGAGGGAGCTGACTCAGCTCATGCATAACGAGTTTGGTGAGCATGCACGCTATCATACCTGCTCGGCCAGCGATATGGACGCCCAGGAGCTGATTGCGTTTCTCGAGCGTAAGGGCAAGTTTACCGAGTCGGCCGAGGGGATAGCCACCGCAGCCGATCGTATCTGTAATCACTAACTCATCGCTAGTCCTGGCTGAGCTCTATCAAGGCTTGTAGCTCGGCCTTAGATTTACCGGCAAATTCGGTGATCATCATACGGATCAGGCGAGACTTGGCCACCTTGCTCTCCTTCGCCAGCGAATTGAGCTGAGCTATGCTGGTCTCGGTCAGGGTAAAGGTGGCATGGCGAAAGATACGGCTCGCCTGCTTCTTCTGGTTGACCGTGGTATTAGTTTTGCGTTGTTTCTTGACGCGATTAGAGAGGCTAGGCTGACCAAACGCATAGTTGTTGGCATCCTCGATAAAATCTTCAACCGACAACTTTTTGCGTGGCTTAGATTTACGGCGTTTAAGATCAGTTAAGCTCATAGGAATTTTCTGGTGGTATCGCAAACAGTTCATCGGCGATAGCACGTATCTCGGCGGCGGCTTTTCCTTCCGGTTCGATTTCGATGACCGACGATCCTTGTTCTTCACTGTCATCATAGATGTTGCGGCTAAAAGTCACCGCGTCCAACACCCTGAGTCCGAATGATTCAACCACCTCCTTGGCCTCCAGTATGCGTTTATATTGGCTGGGCAGCGCAGGGCACTGGGTCATCACCACGGTAGCCACCATCTTAGGGTTGACCATCTTACAGGTGCTGAGCATATCTTCCATATGGGGGAGAGTCTTAAGATCCCGCCGCTTGGGCCTCAGAGGCAGTACCACATAGGTGGCTACCGACATGGCCGCACGCATGGCTAGGTTGTCCTGACCACCACAGTCGACTATCACATAGTCGAATCTTTGGTCTAACCCAAGAAGATCATTACGAATTTTACCGTAGAGTTGAATGCAGTTAATTGCGGGTAGGCTGGTATCCTCGTTACGGGCCTGGATCCAGTCTGAGGTGGTGCGCTGGGGATCACAGTCGACCATCAATACGTTGGCTTTGTATTTTTGAGTGATATGTACGGCGATATTTTGGGCCAGGCAACTCTTGCCCGCGCCACCTTTCTCACCCCCAACAAGCAGAATCATAGCGTGTCTCCCTCAAGCATTGGCACTGGTTTATGTCGCAGAACTTGTGCTGTTTAGTATAGAACAGAGTTATGGATACTGCCCGAACTCCTGTTTTTAGTTCACTGAAAAGGCTAAATAATTTGCATCGCAACCTGGAAACGATGTGGTGCACATTCGGTGCATCGACACACCTGGGCCTTGATACTGTTTTGCTTATCTGTGTTGGGATTGAAGGTGACAGTGAGCAGGTCGCCCAAAGTAAAAGCCTGCTTATATTCAATCAGCACACCACGACGCGCCAGATCCATACAGATGGCATCATCTGTGTGAACCACGTCTAAGCCATCTGTCCATGAGATCAGGATACGTTCGGCTTCCATGTCAACCCGCAGGGATTGACGGCGTTCTTCAAAATCTTCGTGGTTTTGATCCATCAGAGTTTTCCTTGCTGTTAGATATAGGGGAAAGCCTTTTAAACGTAGCACAGTTTATGTGGGAAATAATAGTTATAACAACATGAATAACGGTTAGTTATTTACAGCTGATGTTGAGTTTATGCTTGGTCGCCAAATGTAAAAAGGGGCGGCGCCTGCCGCCCCACAAATAGGCTAGTGATCGTCCTCTTTTCGAGGATAGGGGAGTTTTAGCTGTCCCCAGCGGATCACGATGACCGTACTGGCGAGCACCAGGGTAGAAACCGAGATGGCCAGAATACGCCAGTCTTCCATCCCCTTCATATCCAGAATCAGATAACGGGCCAGGGCGACGATGGCTATATAAAGCGGCATCCGCACCGGTAACTTACCGGACTCTGCGTAGTTGGCCACCATGGCCAGCACCTCGAGATAGATGAATAGCAGCAGCAGATCCGCCAGCGCGACCTCTCCCATCTTGATGATGTGCGCTATCTCTTGCCCTATGGCCACTATGGTGGCAATGGCGATGATAATTAAAACAAAATGTTCTATTGCTTTGAGGCTTTTAGAGCCATATTGCGTGTAGAGTTTTCCCATGAATAGCGCTCAATAATGTTTTTATAGATGGTAACAAGTATTGAGCGCTATGCCAGAGCCTGGATGTGATGCTTTTCACAAACTGACGCTTTGGCCTCTGTTAGGGACTTAGCCGGGTCTGCCATCAACCCTTGGGGTGAGCAGAATGGGGGCGTAGCAGACAACGAAGGTGCCAAAGGCGAAGATCCAGGCCACCAGGGCAACCGTGAGCCAAAGCATAAACTGCTGTGGGAACAGGCTTGCCAAGACACGGGTGATTGTCGAGATAAGGATAAGGGCGAAGGCGCCTGTCATTATCTTAGGTGGCAGCAGGTTGCGACCAGTATGGCCCAAGGAGACCCTGGCCATCATTGCCAGGATCATGCCGCCCAGTCCGCCTACCGTCATGGCGTGCAGACCGGCCGAGACGCTAGCGCCCATCGCGATTAGCAGCAGGCCAACCGGGATGCAGAGATAGCTCAGATGCAGCGACCAGAGTAGTGGTACGCCAAAGGTAGATTGCACGCCCCAACGAGACCAGCGTACCAAGAGGGTGATACCGGCCACGGCGGCGCACAGCATTACCGCAAGTGGCTGCCCCACGAGCATGGCGATAAAGAGTGCCATCAGGCTGATGAAGGTGAGCTTCTCCAGCCAGGAGATGTTGTCCGGGCGCTGCCACTGTGTGGCTCTATCGGTAAAGAAGGGAATTACCCGGCCACCGATGAGGGCCACTATGGTCACCATCAAGATGGTCGCACCGTGAAAGGCATGGGATACCAGCAGGCTGTTCTGGCTGCTCACACCGTAGTAGCTTAGGGCATTGGCCATGGTGAGCAGCAGCAAGATGGGGATGAAGGCAAAGTTGCGCCATTGCCTCACGGCGATCACCTGGCGGGCCAGCACCAGTGCCGCTGCTGGCGCGAACAGTAGATCCAGCATAGCCACGACCTCGAAGCTGCCCCATTGATTATTCGCGAGCAAGATGCGCGGCGCCAGCCAAAGCAGGAAGAGGGCGCCCAGTGGCCAGCCTTTGATGCTCTTCTGACCTGTCCAGGTTTGCGATGCGGTTAACAGGAAGCCTGCCACAATCGCCATCACGAAGCCAAACAACATCTCATGGCCATGCCACCACAGCGGATTACCGTGGGGGGTAAAGCCGAGACGACCGGTGAGAAAGCTGCCCCAAAGTGCTAAGGCAACAAGGCTGAACAGGGCGCCAAACAGGAAGAAGGGACGAAATCCCAAACGCAGCAGGGCGAGTTTGGGTTGGAGGTGGGCGGGTTCGTCTATGTTAAGCATACGCGTCTCAATAAATATCCGAGTAATTATGTCGGATATTATAAGGTGTAATTTATATGCATGTAAATAAGCGGTAGTCGCTTTTAACGAATACAGACTTTAAATCTGGGTATTGACGGCGACTAATACCAAGCACAGTCAGTATGTGATCAGAAATAGCGCAGGAAAAACGCTTGAGAACAAAGCAGGGTTTTTAGATAAGTCATTATTAAACAATTAAAAATACTGATGTCGTCATTGAGTGTTTTAACAAGCTAGCATGATCAATTATTTATTACGATTGGTATAAGGGCGGCAGTCGTCTTACGGGGCCTTATAAGCGTACTTGCTACTTTATAGGCGGCTGGCAGGGTTAAAGCAGCTGGCAGGTATACAGTTAAAGCCGATGGTTTCACGAACCCAAGAATCGCTGGCGAAACCTGAAAACGATGTCAACAAAAAGCGTAAAAAATCAGGCATTAAAAAACCGCCCCTAAATTATACACAGTAACCTAAAGGGCGGTTTTAACAGAGTGCGATTAATTCCGGGATTAACGCTTAAGGGCATCGCTCAGCAGAGGGCGGAAGCTCTTCACCATAGCGACGGTTGCCTTAGGGCTACCTGCGATGATGTTGCCTGAACCCATGTAGCCGTGGTTACCGGTAAAGTCGGTGACGGTACCGCCGGCTTCACGAACCAGCAGATCGCCAGCGGCGATGTCCCATGGCTTAAGACCGATTTCGAAGAAGGCGTCCATACGACCGGCTGCTACGTAAGCCAGATCCAGGGCGGCAGAACCTGCACGGCGTAGATCGGCACACTGGCTGAAAGTAGAGGCCAGCAGCTTCATGTATGTTTCTGAGTGTTGCTTCGCCTTGAATGGGAAGCCGGTACCTACGATGGCGTCGCTAAGATCGTTTGCTTTGCTCACGCGGATACGGAAATCGTTTAGCTTGGCGCCTTTACCGCGCACGGCAGTGAACAGCTCGTCACGAACAGGATCGTAGACGACGGCAACTTCGGTTTTGCCTTTGTGTTGTACGGCGATAGAAACCGCAAAATGAGGGATGCCTCTAACAAAGTTGTTAGTGCCATCCAAGGGATCGACAATCCACATGTAGTCGCTGTTTTGACCCTTATTCTCACCATTTTCTTCACCGACAATGGTGTGGTCCGGATACGACTTGCGGATTTGATATGTAATGGCAGCTTCAGCTTCTTTATCTACGTTAGTCACGTAGTCATTGATACCTTTTGCGCTAACTTCTACACGGTCGAGTTCGGTATAGGCACGCATAATTGTTTGGCCGGCAGCGCGAGCGGCGCGCACAGCGATGGTCTGCATCGGATGCATTACAATCCCCTGGATGTTAAAGAACAGATATAAATAATCGGCGCGTATTATACGCTTTTCAAGCGTTATATCAAATATAGATTTTTATATTAAGGGATCCCCTTACGCTGTGATACCATCAATCCACTGTTCTATAGAAAGAAATCAAACTTGTTTCATGCTTAGCAATATTCGTGTCGTTCTCGTAGGAACCACTCATCCAGGTAATATAGGTTCAACCGCCCGTGCCATGAAAACCATGGGGCTTTCCACACTTTATCTCGCCGAGCCCAAGGTGGCACCCGATGGCCAGTCTGTCGCGCTCGCCGCCGGGGCGTCGGATATCCTTAAGCATGCGGTGACCGTCGACTGTTTGGAAGACGCTATTGCCGATTGCAGCCTAGTGATCGCCACCAGTGCCCGCAGCCGTACTCTGGACTGGCCCATGCTGGATCCTCGTCAGGCGGGTGAAAAACTCGCCAGCGCCGCCGTTAGTGGCCCGGTGGCCATCGTCTTTGGTCGTGAAAGCAATGGCCTGAGCAATGATGAGCTGCAAAAATGCAACTATCATGTGAGCATACCCGCCAATCCAGAATATACCTCGCTGAATCTGGCTCAGGCGGTGCAGATCATCTGTTATGAGGCGCGCGTGGCGCACCTCAACATGGATCCCGAGACGGTGGAAGAGCAGGCGTATCCGCTGGCCAAGGAGCAGGAAAACTTCTTCGTTCATCTGGAGAAGACACTGCTCTCGACCGGATTTATCATCAAGCAGCATCCGGGGCAGGTGATGACCAAGCTGAGACGACTCTTTAGCCGGGCGAGGATCGAGAGCCAGGAGATGAACATCCTGCGTGGTATCCTGACCTCGGTAGATAAAAAGGTCGCATTGGCCCAGCAGGCCACAAAAGACGTGCAGTCAACGAAGGAAGAATAGAGCCATGGGCGTGATTTCCAGAATTAAAGATGACATAGCCTCCATCTACCATAGAGACCCGGCGGCAAACGGTACCCTAGAGATCCTGCTCAACTATCCAGGGATGCAGGCGATTTGGATCCACCGTGTCAGCCATAAGCTTTGGAAGGCCAAGTGGTGTCTGACGGCGCGCATGATCTCTACCTTCTCACGCTGGTTAACCGGCGTGGAAATTCATCCGGGCGCCACCATAGGCGACCGTTTCTTTATCGACCATGGCATGGGCGTGGTGATCGGTGAGACAGCCGAAATCGGCAACGACTGTACCCTATACCATGGCGTTACCCTTGGGGGCACGACCTGGCAGGCGGGTAAACGTCACCCGACCCTTGGCAACAATGTGGTCGTGGGCGCCGGCGCCAAGATCCTCGGTCCCATCACCATGCACGATGGGGCACGTGTGGGCTCTAACTCAGTGGTGGTCAAAGAGGTGCCAAAAGACACCACTGTGGTGGGGATCCCCGCCCGAGAGGTGGCCAGGCCTAGCGATGAGGCTAAGGAGCATGCTCAGCGCCGCTCCGAGATGGCCAAGAAATATGGCTTCGATGCCTATGCGGTCTCGCCCGATAATCCCGATCCTGTGGCCAATGCCATCGGCAAGGTGCTTGACCATATGCACCTGATGGACTCTAAGGTGCAAGAGGTGTGTCAGGCCGTGCAGAGCATGGGCGGCAGCGTCTGTACCGAAAGGCTTCCCGAGCTCGAAGTGGGCGAATTTAGCGACGCCGAGCAGGCCGCCGCCGAGAAACGCCAGCAGGCGATAGATGAGTTTGATCCCATTATTTAATAAAGAGTGAGATTTATTGCCCTCTGAGCGTTGAATCTTTGTCTTGAAACAGGTTAAATACCCCAGCAACGAAGCAGGGTATTTCCTGTTTCCGATAACGCCCTTAATACCTGACTAAACTGCTAAGGTTTATACTTGACTAAAATGGTCAAGTATGATTGAATTGACCTAAGCATTTTAGAGAGCAGTGGTAGCTATGAAACTAACTTCAAAAGGTCGGTATGCGGTAACGGCAATGTTAGACGTTGCAATGCATTCTACTTCTGGCCCGGTCCCATTAGCTGACATCTCCGAGCGTCAGGGAATCTCTCTTTCCTATCTTGAACAACTCTTCGCTAAATTACGTAAGCATGGATTAGTGTCCAGTGTCAGAGGACCTGGCGGCGGTTATCGTCTCGGCTTCGACGCCAGTGATATCTCGGTGGGCATGGTCGTAAGGGCGGTAGATGAGTCGGTCGACGCCACACGTTGTCAAGGTTTGGGAAATTGTCAGAGCGGTACAAGATGTTTAACCCATTCGCTCTGGGGCGATTTGAGCAAACAGATTTCAGATTTTTTAAATGGCATTAGCCTTGCGGGTCTGATGAACAAGCGAGATGTGCAATTTATCTCAATCAAGCAAGACAAGATGCAACAGGAACAAAGAGTAACCCTATAAGTTAACTTTGTTATTAATTATTACTATATGTACGTGGTTAAGTGGTCGCGCCATGACTACTCAGTACGGAGTGTGAGATGAAGCTTCCTATTTATTTAGATTATGCTGCGACGACGCCGGTCGATCCGCGCGTAGCAGAGAAAATGATGCAATATATGACGATGGACGGGATTTTTGGTAACCCCGCGTCACGTTCTCACCGTTACGGCTGGCAGGCCGAAGAGGCGGTGGATATCGCCCGTAACCAGGTGGCCGAGCTGATCAACGCCGATCCTCGTGAGATCGTCTTTACCTCGGGCGCGACCGAGTCTGACAACCTGGCTATCAAAGGTGTTGCGCATTTTTATTATAAGAAAGGCAAGCACATCATCACCAGCAAGACAGAGCATAAGGCTGTGCTGGACACCTGCCGTCAGCTAGAGCGTGAAGGCTTTGAAGTGACCTACCTTGAGCCTGAGTCAAACGGCATCATCCCTATCGAAAAGATCGAAGCGGCGATGCGTGAAGACACTATCCTGCTCAGCCTGATGCATGTAAACAACGAGATCGGCGTGATTCATGATATCGACGCCATCGGTGAGCTTTGCCGTGCCAAGAAGGTGATCTTCCATGTAGACGCGGCGCAAAGCGCAGGCAAATTGCCTATCGACCTGCAGAAGACCAAGGTCGACCTGATGTCTATCTCGGCCCATAAGATGTATGGCCCTAAGGGCATCGGCGCCCTGTATGTGCGTCGTAAGCCACGTATTCGTCTGGAAGCGACCATGCACGGTGGCGGACACGAGCGCGGCATGCGTAGCGGTACCCTGGCGACTCACCAGATTGTGGGCATGGGTGAAGCGGCAGCCATTGCCAAGGCCGACATGGAAAGCGACAACGCCCGTATCCGTCGTCTGCGCGACAGACTGTGGGACGGCATCAAGCATATCGAAGAAACCTATATCAACGGTGATGCAGAGCAGAGATACTGCGGCAGCCTGAACGTCAGCTTTAACTTCGTCGAAGGTGAGTCTTTGATGATGGCGCTGAAAGATCTGGCTGTTTCATCTGGTTCTGCCTGTACCTCAGCAAGTTTAGAGCCTAGCTATGTGCTTCGTGCATTAGGATTAGACGATGAAATGGCGCACAGCTCAATCCGTTTCTCTATCGGTCGTTTCACGACGGAAGAGGAGATTGACCATGCGATCGAGACCATTACCAAGTCTATCGGTCAGTTGAGAGAGATGTCTCCATTGTGGGAGATGTTCAAAGATGGTGTAGACCTGTCAAAAGTGCAGTGGGCACACCATTAATCCGGCCGATAAACGAATAGAGATTGGAGCAGAATCATGGCTTACAGTGAAAAAGTAATAGATCATTATGAGAACCCGCGTAACGTAGGTTCATTCGACAAGAACGACCCTTCAGTCGTGACCGGCATGGTAGGCGCGCCTGCCTGCGGTGACGTCATGAAGCTTCAGCTGAAGATCGACGAGCAAGGCATCATCGAAGACGCCAAGTTTAAGACTTACGGCTGTGGTAGCGCTATCGCGTCTAGCTCTCTGGTCACCGAGTGGGTGAAGGGCAAGACGATTGAAGAAGCACAAGCGATTAAAAATACGGATATTGCTGAAGAGCTTGCCTTACCGCCTGTAAAAATCCACTGCTCAATCTTGGCTGAAGACGCCATCAAGGCAGCGTTAGACGAATACAAGGCTAAGCACGAAAAGTAATAGTCGGAGTAATAATGGCAATAACGATGACACCGGCGGCGGCCGAGCGAGTAAGAAGTTTCTTGGCTAACCGCGGTAAAGGTATCGGATTACGTTTGGGACTGAAGACGTCCGGCTGCTCCGGCATGGCATACGTGCTGGAGTTCGTCGACGAACTCAATGATGACGATGAAGTTTATGAGATCGAAGGGGTGAAAATCATCATCGATGCCAAGAGTTTCATCTACCTGCAAGGGATCGAGTTAGATTTCGTCAAAGAGGGACTCAACGAGGGCTTCCAGTTCAACAACCCCAATGCGAAAGGGGAGTGTGGCTGCGGCGAGAGCTTTACCGTTTAGCGAGCGAATCGAGATACATGAACTATTTTGAGTTGTTTAGTTTATCGCCATCGTTTGAGCTAGATACCGCTTTGCTTTCAGAGCGGTATCGCGAGCTGCAGCGTGCGGTGCACCCTGATAAGTTTGCCAATGCCAGCGAGCAGGACAAGCGTCTGGCCGTGCAGCATACCGCCCAGGTTAACGATGGCTATAACACCCTGAAACATCCCATCTCGCGCGCCGAGCACATGCTCAGCCTCAAGGGGATCGACCTCAGCCACGAATCCACCACGGTTAAAGACACTGGGTTTTTAATGCAGCAGATGGAGTGGCGCGAGGCCCTGGAGGAGATCAGCGACAGCGATGATCCCGACGAGGCGATCGAGCACCTGCATCAATCCTTTGGCGAGTATCGCGGTGAGATCACTTCGCAGCTGGCACAAAAGATAGGCAGCGACGAGTCTTCAACCCTGGAGCAGGCCGCCGATCTGGTGCGTAAACTCAAGTTTATGGATAAGCTGCAGGCGGAACTCGAGCGAGCCGAAGACGCTCTCTTTTAAGCGCGAACATTTTTTATGGCTCTGTCGTCGATTGAGGTCGATTGAGCCTTTTATTTTTTTAAGTTGGAAAGATATGGCACTTTTGCAGATCGCTGAACCCGGACAGAGCGCCGCGCCGCACCAGCACAGGCTGGCGGTGGGCATTGACTTAGGTACTACCAACTCCCTAGTGGCTGCCGTGCGCAGTGGTGTTGCCGATACCCTGGCCGACGAATCAGGCCGTCACGCCCTGGCTTCCGTGGTGCGTTACAGCGAAGATGGGGTGCAGGTCGGCGTGGATGCCGAGCGTTTCTCTGCCCAAGACCCACTCAATACCGTGGTCTCTGTTAAGCGTTTCATGGGGCGCAGCCTGAGTGATATCCAGGCCAAGGATGCCTCGCTACCTTATAATTTCTCTGCCAGCGAAAACGGCTTGCCGCTCTTTAATACCCGGGCCGGTCAGTTCAACCCTATTCAGATTTCTGCCGATATCCTAAGACCCTTAGTTGATCGCGCCGAGAAGACCCTAGGGGGTTCCTTAGAAGGTGTGGTCATCACAGTGCCGGCATACTTCGATGACGCTCAGCGTCAGGGTACCAAAGAGGCGGCCAGCCTACTTGGGGTCAAGGTGCTGCGTCTGCTCAACGAGCCGACGGCGGCAGCCATCGCCTACGGGCTGGATTCGGGGCAGGAAGGGGTGATCGCCATCTATGACTTGGGCGGCGGCACCTTCGATATCTCTATTCTACGTCTTAACAAAGGGGTGTTCGAGGTACTGGCTACCGGCGGTGATTCCGCGCTGGGCGGCGACGATTTCGACCATGCCTTGGCGGATCATCTGCAGCAGAGCTGGCAACTGGCCAGCCTCAGCGCCAGCGAGCGCCGCGCCCTGCTCATCGAGAGTCGCCGGGTGAAAGAGGCGTTGACCGAGCAGGCAAGTGTTACCGCGAGCCTGACACTGGCGGCGGGAGAAGTATTTGAGCAAGTGGTCGACAAGGCGCAGTTCGATGCCCTGATCGAGCCCTTGGTGAAGAAGACCATCGCCAGTTGCCGCCGCGCGCTACGCGATGCCGGTATCAGTGCCGATGAAGTGCTGGAAACCGTGATGGTTGGCGGCTCGACCCGCGTGCCTCTGGTACGTGAGCGCGTCGAAGGCTTCTTCGGTAAGGCGCCGCTGACCTCGATCGATCCCGACCGTGTGGTCGCCATCGGCGCCGCGATTCAGGCCGACATCTTGGTGGGCAACAAGCCAGAGTCTGATCTACTGCTATTGGATGTGATCCCGCTGTCGCTGGGTATCGAAACCATGGGTGGCCTGGTTGAGAAGGTGGTGTCTCGTAACACCACGATTCCGGTTGCCCGCGCCCAGGAGTTTACCACCTTTAAGGATGGCCAAACTGCCATGGCATTTCATGTGGTGCAGGGCGAGCGTGAGCTGGTGGCCGATTGTCGCTCGCTAGCCCGTTTTACCCTCAAAGGCATTCCGCCTATGGCGGCCGGCGCGGCCCATATTCGTGTTACTTTCCAGGTCGATGCCGATGGTTTGCTTAGCGTGACCGCCATGGAGAAATCATCTGGCGTTCAGGCCAGCATTCAGGTTAAGCCTTCCTTCGGTCTGACCGACGAAGAGATCGGCACCATGCTTAAAGATTCGATGGCCCATGCCAAAGAGGATATCGAGCGTCGCATGTTGGCTGAGCAGCAAGTGGAGGCGGCCAGGGTACTAGAATCCCTGTCGGCGGCACTGGCTAAAGATGGCAATCTGCTTGATGAGGCAGAAGCGGCAACGATTCAGGCGGGAATGGCCAATCTGGCGCAGGTGGCGAGCCAAGCCGATACGGACGCCATCGAGAAGGCAATTGCTGCGCTGGACGATGCCAGCCAAAGCTTTGCCGCGAAACGTATGGATAATTCCATTCGATTGGCGCTCAAGGGCCAGTCGGTTGACAATATATAGGTAACAATATGCCTCAAATAGTTTTTTTACCCAATGAAGAGTTATGCCCGGACGGCGCAGTAGTCGAGGCCCAGGTGGGCGAGACTGTGCTGGACGTGGCGCTGCGTAATGGCATCAGCATCGAACATGCCTGTGAGAAATCCTGTGCCTGTACCACTTGTCATGTGATCATCCGTGAAGGCTTCGATGAGCTGGAAGAGAGCGATGAGCTCGAAGATGACATGCTGGATAAGGCCTGGGGCCTGGAGCCTGAGAGCCGCCTGTCGTGCCAGTCTAAGGTGCCCGACAGCGATCTTGTGGTCGAGATCCCTAAATACACCATCAACATGGTGAGTGAAGGTTAAGCCTGACTAACAGTGCGCTGCACAGTGAAAGAAAGCCGGTTCATCAGACCGGCTTTTTTGATCCCCCAATTCGCCGAGGGACTAAACTTAAGGGAGAGTTTTCAGCGATAGAGGTAAGACAATGAAATGGATAGACTCTCTCGATGTCGCACTCAGTCTGCTTGAGGCACATCCCGATGTGGATCCTGCCAAGATCCGCTTTACCGATCTGCGGGAGTGGCACTCGATGAGTTTGACGACGACCCCAATCATTGCAATGAGCGGATCCTGGAGTCGATTCAGGCCTGCTGGATCTACGAGTATTGATGTTGCGTCGAGCTTTTTAGTATCGCCTTGACCCAAAGAGGATCAGGTTTGTGTTTGCTACTTTGCAAGCAGGATCGCGCCCAGCCTAGATGACGGTTTGATGAATGTCTCATTCATCTCGTTATAAAGGTAGGTTTTTCGGTTTTAATTTCGTATAATCCGCGCGAATTTTTAAAAACCTGTTTAATGAAGGAAGCTAGACATGGCTATCGAACGTACTTTTTCTATCATCAAGCCTGATGCCGTTGCTAAAAACCACATCGGTGCTATCTACAACCGTTTTGAAACCGCTGGCCTGAAAATCATCGCTTCTAAAATGGTTCACCTAAGCAAAGAACAAGCTGAAGGCTTCTACGCCGAGCACAGCGAGCGTCCTTTCTTCGGCGCGCTGGTTGAGTTCATGACTTCTGGTCCTATCATGGTTCAAGTACTAGAAGGCGAAAACGCTGTTCTGGCTAACCGTGAGATCATGGGTGCAACTAACCCAGCAGAAGCGGCTCGTGGCACTCTACGTGCTGACTACGCAGACAGCATAGACGAAAACGCCGTTCACGGTTCAGATGCACTGACTTCTGCAGAGCGTGAAATTGCTTACTTCTTCAGCGCTGAAGAACTTTGCCCACGTACTCGTTAATACGAGTCTGATGCAAAACACGCGAAAAGGAGCCTTAGGGCTCCTTTTTTGTGCCCGCCATTTACGGCAAAATAGTAAGGCAAAATAGCCCGAGTCATACCAATCACAGTAAACATGTGATCAGAAATAGCGCAGGAAAAACGCTTGAGAACAAAGCAGGATTTTTAGATAAGTAGTTATTCTACAATTAAAAAT